>NZ_JASKYT010000183.1:0-13614 GCF_041028275.1 Streptomyces sp. PU-14G | reverse complement strand
GGCTCGGGCGGGCAGGGGCTCCCGCGGGCGGATTCTCGCAGGGAGAGGCCGCGCGGGCTACGGGAGGCGCACCGTCAGGTGCGGACCTCCAGGAGCGGGACGAGCTGCTCGGCGGGGGTCGCCGAGCCGTGCATGCCGATCAGCTCGGACTCCTTGGGCTCCCGGCGGGTGGCGACGATGGCGATGTCGTCCCGCATCGCCGCGACCACGTCACCGATCCTGCCGCTGACGCGCGGCTCGACCACGGGGCCGAACCAGCCGAGCTCGACGGCCTCCTGCCTGGTGGCCACCCACGCCTGCTCGGCGAGCACTTCGCGCCAGACCGCGTGGACGTCGCCTGCCGCGCCGGGGACGGCGTAGACGTGGCGCATCCGGCCCTCGCCGCCCAGTTGGGCGACGCCGGCGCCGAGCTCCCAGTCCTCGTCGAAGTCGAGCCGCGCCTCGGCTCGTTGCGGGATGTCCACCATGCCGTGGTCGGCGGTGATGTAGAGCGCCGAGCGGGGCGGCAGCTGTTCGGCGAGGCGTCTGGCGAGGCGGTCCACGTGGGAGAGCTGGCCGCGCCAGGCGTCCGAGTCCATGCCGTAGCGGTGTCCGTTGCCGTCCAGCTCCGCGTAGTAGGTGTAGACGAGTGCGCGGTCGGAGGCAGCGAGGCGTGCGGCGGCCAGGTCCATGCGGTCCTCGGCGGCCAGCCGGCCGAGGAAGGTGCCGCCTGACAGGGCGATCCTGGTGAGCGGGGTGTGCTCGAAGTGCGGGGCCGTCACCTGGCAGGCGGCCACTCCGGCGGCCTCGGCCTGCTGGAAGACGGTGGGGTAGGGCTGCCACAGGTGCGGGTCGGTCCACGGCTGCCAGCGCAGCTGGTTCATGAGCTGCCCCGTGGCCGGGTCGAGCGCCGTGTAGCCGGGCAGCCCGTGCTCGCCGGGGACGCGTCCGGTGCCCACGGAGGCGAGGGAGGTCGCCGTGGTGGAGGGGAAGCCCGCGGTGATCGGCTCACCGGTGCCGTTCGCAGAGCCCGGCAGCAGGGAGGTGAGGAAGGGGGCCTGGTCGGGGTGCGCCCTGAGCGCCTCCCAGCCCATGCCGTCCACCAGGAAGACGCAGGCACGGTCGGCGGGCTCCAGCGGCAGTCCCGCGCTCATGCCGGGGACGCCGAGCCCCGCCGCGACGGAGGGCAGCAGGTCGGCGAGGGAGCCGGAGCCGTAGCGGGGCACGGGGGCCGTGCGCGGGTCCAGCGGTGTGTCCGCCGGCGCACCGTCGTACGGCGCCGTCGGGAAGGCGTGGGGGGCGTTCTCGGGGGTCACTGCGAGGGTCCGACCCGGGTGCTCGTCGTACCGGCGGTGGCCTCGGACAGCGCCTGCGCGAAGGCGAGGGTCTGGCGGACGGTGTCGGGGCCGTCTCCCGCCTCGCTGACGCGCAGCGAGAGGTCGTCGGCCGTGGCCGAGCCCGTGTAGCCGTGGTCAGCCTCGCAGTTGGGGTCACCGCAGGTGGCCGGCTCCATGTCGAGACGGGAGACGGCGCCCCAGCCGATGGTCAGCACCACCTCGCGGGGCAGGGTGCCGGGGGTGTAGGACTCGGGGTTGGCCACGACGCGGGAGAGCACGACGGAGGAGATCCGCTCCAGCTTCACGGACTCGGTCGACGTCGTCGCGTAGGGCGACGGGGAGGTGCCGTCCGCGGCCTGCTCGTCGGTGTGACTGACGAGGAAGCGGGTGCGGGTGAGCACCAGCACGGTGACGTGGCGGCGCACCTCGTTCGAGTCGAACGTGGTCTCCTGATGCACAAGATAGGAGGCCACCGGCTCTCCGCCCACCGCCGCCTCGACGGCCTCGGCCACGAGAGCCGGGTAGTAACCGCTGCGCTCGATCGCCTCGCGCAGCCCCTGGGTCGTCGTACCGGTCTTCGCCATGACAGCCATCCTACGGGGCCGTACGGCGGCGCAGACCCGCCCGTTCCCCGTGCGCACGCCCCCGGCGAGTCAGTACGCCGGGAGCCTGCGCGCGCCCAGGTCGGGACGGAGGCCCGGGTCGGCGACGCGGACCGCGGCGCCCAGCACCGTCACGCCCCGGGGAGCGACCACCACCGGGTCGAGTTCCACCGCGAGCACCTGGGGGTGGTCGTCCATCAGCAGGGAGACCCGCAGCAGCACCTCCTCCAGCGCGGCCGTATCCGAGGGCTCCGCGCCGCGCCAGCCGAACAGCAGCGGCGCCGAGCGGATGCCGCGCACCAGAGCGGCGGCCTCCTTGTCGGTGACGGGCACCAGCCGGTGCGCGGTGTCCTCCAGCAGGTCGGAGGCGGTGCCCGCCAGGCCGAAGGAGAGCACGGCGCCGATGGCCGGATCGAGGGTCCCCCGGATGACGGTGCCGACGCCGCGCGGGGCCATCGCCTGGACGACCGGGCGCAGCTGGTCGGGGGCGCCCAGCGCGTCGGTCAGCTCCGCGTAGGCGCGCCGCAGCCCGGCCTCCCCCGCGATGTCCAGCCGCACCCCTCCCAGGTCGGCGCGGTGCCGCAGGTGCGGCGCTGTGGTCTTGAGGGCGATCGGGTAGCCGAGGCGGTCGGCCGCCCGGGCCGCCGCGTCGGCGTCGGGCGCGGGCAGGGCGGGCCGGACGCGGATCCCGTAGCAGTGCAGCAGCCGGGAGGTCTCCTCGTCGGAGAGGGCGCGCCCGCGGTCGGGCGCCGGCGGCGTCGCGCGGGCCAGCAGCCGCGCGGCGGCGGACTCGTCGGCGTCGAGGTCGGGCACCTTGCCCGGCGCCCCCGACTCGGCTCGCCACCGGGAGTGGCGCACGGCCTCGGCCAGTGCGCGGGAAGCGCGTTCGGGCGTCGGGTAGGAGGGCAGGCCGCGCGCGGCGAGCGCCTTTTGCAGGCCCTCCATCGCCAGGTGCACCACGGCGACCGGCTTGCGCGGGCCGCCCTCGTGCGCGGCCACCGCGTCCGCCGCCTCCCGCAGCGCGTCGGCGAGGGCCTCGATGTGGCCGTCGGGCGGGGCGTCCGCCTGGTGCGTTCCGGTGCGGCCCGGCAGCTCGGCGGGGACGGTGGGCACGACGGTGAGCAGCACCGCGTCGGTGGCCGCGTCCGCGAGCGCCTCGCGCAGCGCCCGGCCGAAGTCGCCCGGGCCCGCGCCGCCCGGCAGTGCCACCACGGGGCGGGGCCGAAGGCCGTCGTTGAGGCAGGCGTCGTAGGTCAGCAGGCTCATCGCGTCGGTGTTGCCGAGGATGCCGACGTGCGGGCCCGCGGGCGGCGGCTGGTCGGCGAGGAGCACTCCGGTGTCGATCAGTTCGGTGAAGCTGTCGACCATCAGAACACCTGCCTGTCGCAGCAGGGCCTGGACGGTCGCGTCGGGCGTACGGGAGGCCGGCGCGGCATGTCCGGGCGGGGGCGCGCTGCCGCGCTGCCGGGCGCCCTTGACGACGACGAGGGGTTTGCGGGCGGCGGTGCGCCGCGCGAGGCGGGTGAACTTGCGCGGGTTGCCGATCGACTCCAGGTACATCAGGACGACGTCGGTGTCGGGGTCCTCGTCCCAGTGCTGGAGCAGGTCGTTGCCGGAGACGTCGGCGCGGTTGCCGGCGGAGACGAAGGAGGAGGGGCCGATGCCGCGCCGGTCGAGCCCGTCGAGGAGGGCGATGCCGATGGCTCCCGACTGGGTGAAGACGCCGATGCGGCCCCGCGCGGGCATCCGGATGGAGGGCGTCGCGTTCAGCCGCACGTCGGGCGAGGTGTTGATGAGGCCGAGCGCGCCCGGGCCGATCAGCCGCATGCCGTAGGAGCGGGCGAGCCGCACCAGGGCGCGCTGCTCGTCACGGCCGAGGCCCTCGGAGAGCACGACGAGCCCCTGGAGCGCCGCCTGGCCGCACTCCCTGACCGCGCGCTCCAGCTGCCCTGCGGGGACGGCGAGGACGGCCAGGTCGACGCGCTCGGGCAGGTGCCGCACGGAACTGTAGGCGGGCACTCCGGCCAGTTCCGCGGGGCCTTCGGGGTCGAGCGCGTGGTTGACGGCGTACAGGCGCCCGGTGAAGCCGCCCGCGCTGAGGCTGCCCAGGGCGGCTCGCCCTGCACCGCCGGGGCTGCGGCTGGCGCCGATGACAACGACGGCGCCGGGGGCCAGCAGCCGGGCGACGGAGCGGGCCTCGGCGCGCTGTTCGCGAGCCTGCATCACGGCCCAGGAGCGCTCGGTGGGCTCCAGATCGAGGGTGAGGTGGACGGAGCCGTCCTCGAAGCTGCGCTTCTGGGAGTATCCGGCGTCCGTGAACACCTTGATCATCTTGTTGTTGGCGGGCAGCACCTCGGCGGCGAAGCGGCGGATGCCGCGCTCCCTGGCGACGGCCCCGATGTGTTCGAGGAGCGCGGAGGCCACCCCTCTGCCCTGCTGGTCGTCGCGGACGAGGAAGGCGACCTCGGCCTCGTCGGCGGGTTCGCTCGCGGGACGGCCGAGCCGGTCGATGCGGTCGTAGCGGACGGTCGCGATGAACTCCCCGCGGATCGTCACCGCGAGGCCGACCCGGTCGACGTAGTCGTGGTGCGTGAAGCGGCGCACGTCGCGGTCGGACAGCCGCGGATAGGGCGCGAAGAACCGGTAGTACTTCGACTCGTCGGAGACCTGCTCGTAGAAGCTGACCAGGCGTTCCGCGTCGTCGGGGGTGATCGGCCGCACCTGCGCCGTACCGCCGTCGCGCAGGACGATGTCCGCTTCCCAGTGGGTCGGGTAGGCGCGCTCCTCGGGGCTGGGCATGCGCTCAGCGTACGGCGGTGACCGGGCTCACGGAGCGCTCGCGCGGTGCGTCGTATGGTCGCGGTACCAACACAGACGACCGTGCGGTGCCGACAGACCACCGTGCGAGACTGGTCTAGACAACCTCACCGACTCGAAGGGCAACACCATGGTTGAGCGCCGCGTCACCGTCGGCTGGGCCGAGGGGCTGCACGCCCGCCCCGCCTCCATCTTCGTCCGTGCCGCCTCGGCCGCCGGCGTTCCGGTCACCGTGCGGAAGGCCGAGGGCAACCCCGTCAACGCGGCCTCCATGCTCGGCGTGCTCGGCCTGGGTGCGGAAGGCGGCGAGGAGATCGTCCTGGCCTCCGAGGCGGACGACGCCGAGGCGGCCCTCGACCGGCTCGCGAAGCTGGTCGCCGAGGGGCTGGAGGAGCTTCCGGAGACGGTCTGAACCGCCCCCGCCGCGCTTCCGCCGTCGGCGTGGCCCCACTGACGTGGAACGCGACACGCACGAGCCCCCGGCCCAGCAGGCCGGGGGCTCATCGCATGTCCGCGAGTGCGCCGTAGAGGCGTCAGACCTTGACGCCGTGCTGGCGCAGATAGGCGACCGGGTCGATGTCCGAGCCGTACTCCGGGCCCGAACGGGCCTCGAAGTGCAGGTGCGGACCCGAGGAGTTGCCGGTCGAACCCGACAGGGCGATCTGCTGGCCCGACTCCACGCTCTGGCCGACCGAGACACCGATCGAGTTCAGGTGGCCGTACTGCGTGTACGTGCCGTCCTTGTGCTTGATGACGATGTTGTTGCCGTAGGCACCGCCGTTGCCGGCCTCCACGACCTCACCGGCGGCCACGGAGTGGACCGGGGTGTTCATGCCGGCGTGGAAGTCGATACCGGTGTGGCTGCCGGACGACCACATGCCGCCGCCCTGCTTGTACCCGGTGGAGACGTAGGAACCCTCGACCGGCAGCACGTAGGCGTTGAGCTTCGCGCGCTCCGCGGCCCGCGCGGCCTTGACCTTGGCCTCGTGCTCCTTCTGCGCCTTCTCGGCGGCGGCCTTGCGCTTGGCCTCGTCGGCCTTCCGCTTCGCCTCGGCCTTCGCCTTGGCGGCCTCCTCCTTGGCCTCGGATTCGGCCCTCGTCTGCTCGGCGGTGAGCGCCTGGTCGTACGCCTGCTCGTCCAGGGTGTCCGAGATGGGGGCGGCGAGAGCCTCGCGCAGCTGGGGGCTCTGCTGGAGGTTGTTCTGGCTCTGCCCGCCGCCCGCGGCGAACGCGGGAGAGGCGATGGAGCCCACGACACCCACGGTGGCGAGGCCGGCTATGCCCGCCGCTCCCGCCGTGGCCCTGCGGGTCTTACTCGGGCGCCTGTGCTTCCCGGTGGCACGGGTGAACGCCATACGGAGGCGTACTCCTTTCCTTCCTTCTCGCCTACCGGGTTAGCTGACGGGTTCGGAGCAGGAAGGTCTCCTACGGGCCGCCTCTTGTCGAGGCCGTCCGATTCACCCCATGGGACAAGGTGGGTCCCCGGTCCCCCTCGGGCAGTTCCCCTCGGGGATTCGGCGATCACCATCCGTCGGCCGCGGGTGCGGTCACTTCTGACGGACAGCGGCAATGACGCTAGACGGCGCCAACTCCGAGCGGCAAACGAATCCCTGGCTTTGTCATCTTCGCCACACCCCAACTCGCCACAACCGCAACAGAAACGGACATCACGAAGGGCCCGGAAGGAGCGATTCCTCCTCCCGGGCCCCACTTTCCCCTGCCGCCGCGCCCCGGAACGAAGACGTCAGGAGCCGGAGACGACCTTGACCTCGCCGATCCCCAACTCCCGCACCGGGTCGGCGATCTGGGAGGCGTCACCGACGAGCACCGTCACCAGCCGGTCCGCCGGCAGCGCGCTGACCGCGGCGGCCGTGGCCTCCACCGTGCCCGTCTCGGCCAGCTGCGCGTAGACCCGCGCCTGGTAGTCGTCCGGCAGGTACTGCTCCACCTGGTCCGCGAGCGTTCCGGCCACCGCCGCCGCCGTCTCGTAGCGCAGCGGGGCGACACCCACCAGGTTGCGCACCGCCACGTCCCGCTCCTCGTCCGTCAGCCCCTCGGCCGCCAGCACACGCAACACCTGCCACAGGTCGGCCAGAGCGGGACCCGTGACATCCGTGGCGACCGAACCGCTGATGGCCAGCATGGCGGCCCCGCTGCCGTCCTCGGACGAACGCAGCACCTGACCGAAGGCCCGCACCCCGTAGGTGTAGCCCTTCTCCTCGCGCAGCACCCGGTCGAGCCGGGAGGTGAGGGTGCCGCCCAGGCAGTAGACGCCCAGCAGCTGCGCCGGCCACACCCGGTCGTGCCGGTCGGGGCCGACGCGCCCGATCAGCAGCTGCGTCTGCACCGCACCCGGGCGGTCCACGATGACGACGCGGCCGGTGTCGTCCGCGCTGATCGGCGGCATCGCGCGGGCCTCGGCTGCCGTACCGGTCCAGGCGCCGAGCGTCTCGGCCAGCGCCGCGTCCAGATCCACGCCCTCCAGATCGCCGACGACCACGACCGTCGCCGTCACGGGACGCACATGGGCCTCGTAGAAGGCGCGGACGGCCGCCGCGTCGATACGGCTCACCGTCTCCTCGGTGCCCTGCCGGGGCCGCGACATCCGCGACGTGGCGGGGAAAAGCTCCTTCGACAGCTCCTTGGCGGCACGGCGGGCCGGGTTGGCCAGCTCGTGCGGGATCTCGTCCAGCCGGTTGGCGACCAGCCGCTCCACCTCGTCGTCGGGGAAGGCGGGGGCGCGCAGCGCGTCGGCCAGCAGCCCCAGCGCCTTGCGCAGCCGGGAGACCGGCACCTCCAGGGAGACCCGCACCCCGGGGTGGTCGGCGTGCGCGTCCAGCGTGGCGCCGCAGCGCTCCAGCTCGGCGGCGAACTCCTCGGCCGTGTGCTTGTCGGTGCCCTCGCTGAGCGCCCGGGCCATGAGGGTGGCGACACCGTCGAGCCCCTCGGGCTCCGCGTCCAGCGGCGCCAGCAGGTTCACCTCGACGGCCACGACCTCCTGCCCCGGGCGGTGGCAGCGCAGCACCGTCAGCCCGTTGGGCAGCACGTCGCGCCGCGGCGTGGGGAACGCCCACGGCTTCGGCGTGCCGCCGGCGGGCTGGGGGTGGAAGTCCATGCTCGTGCCCGCGCTCGGCGCGGTGCCCGCCGGGGCGGTGGCCGCCGGCGTCTGTGGGGTCTCGCTCACTGCCCGCTCTCCTCGTTCTCCTCGGCCTCGGTCGCCAGCGGCTCGTAGACCAGCACGGCCCGGTTGTCGGGGCGCAGCCGCTGCGCGGCGATCTCGCGCACCTCCTCGCGCGTGACCTCGAGGACCCGGCCCACCGCCGTCAGCGCGAGCTGCGGGTCGCCGAAGAGGACCGCGTACCGGCACAGTTCGTCCGCGCGGCCACCGACCGTGGCCAGCCTGTCCAGCCACTCGCGCTCCAGCTGGGCCTGCGCGCGCTCCATCTCCTCCTCGCTGGGGCCCTCCTGAGCGAACCGCCGCAGCTCGTCGTCGACCGCCGCCTCGATGTCGGCGACCTCGGCGCCGCTGGACGCCTTCACGTCCAGCCAGCCCAGGGAGGGGGCGCCCGCCAGGCGCAGCATGCCGAATCCCGCGGCCACCGCCGAGCGGTCGTGCCGCACCAGCCGGGCGTAGAGGCGGGAGGACTCGCCGCCGCCGAGCACGGTCAGCGCCAGGTCGGCGGCGTCCGCCTCACGCGTGCCGTCGTGCGGCAGCCGGTAGGCCGCCATCAGCGCGCGGGAGGGCACCTCCTCCTCGATGACCTCACGCGTCTCCTCGCCCCGCACCTCGGGCAGCGAGCCGTCCCGCGGCGGCTGCTTGCCCTCGTGCCCCGGGATGGAGCCGAAGTACTTCTCGACCCAGGCCAGCGTCTGCTCCGGGTCGATGTCGCCGACGACCGCCAGCACGGCGTTGTTCGGCGCGTAGTTCGTGCGGAAGAACTCCTGTGCGTCCTGGAGTGAGGCGGCGTCCAGATCGGCCATGGAACCGATCGGGGTGTGGTGGTAGGGGTGGCCCTCGGGGAAGACCATGGCCGTCATGCGCTCGAACGCGGTGCCGTACGGCACGTTGTCGTACCGCTGGCGGCGCTCGTTCTTGACCACGTCCCGCTGGTTCTCCAGCGACTCCTCGTCCAGCGCGGCCAGCAGCGACCCCATGCGGTCGGCCTCCAGCCACAGGGCGAGCTCGAGCTCGTGCGCGGGCATCGTCTCGAAGTAGTTGGTGCGCTCGAAGCTCGTGGTGCCGTTCAGGGAGCCGCCCGCGCCCTGCACCAGCTCGAAGTGCCCGTTGCCCTCGACCTGGGCCGAGCCCTGGAACATCAGGTGCTCGAAGAGGTGCGCCAGGCCCGTGCGGCCCTTCACCTCGTGGCGGGAACCGACGTCGTACCAGAGGCAGACAGCGGCGACGGGGGTCAGATGATCCTCGGAGAGCACCACACGCAGGCCGTTGGCCAACCGGTGCTCCGTCGCTGTCAGCCCACCGGTGGCCGGCGGGGGCGTGGCCGTGTGACCCATGGGCGTGGAGTCCCTTCCGCTCGCGGAGGTCTCCCGGCCGGACGCCGGGAGCTGCCGACCGCCCGTGCGTCTCACGCGACCGGCGGTGCTGTCACTGTATGCAACCACGCCGACAACGTGCGAAGTTCCCGTACGGTCTACCGAGCGGCCGGCTGTCAGTGGGGCGGTCCACAATGGTCGCGCGAAGCCGCACGCAAACCCGGACCCGAGCGCAAGCCCGGGCCCGAGCACAGCAGCGCACACAGCACGAGCGCGCGCAGCAAGAGCTACGCGCACAAGAGGCGGCGCCGTGAAGAGGCGCCCGCACACAAGAGCGACAGCACGAAGCAGCGAAGGAGCCGCAGCCGCGATGGCCCGCCGCAGTAAGAGCCGTACACCGGCACCGGAGCCCGCAGAGGACTTCGAGGAGCGCATCCTCGACATCGACGTCGTCGACGAGATGCAGAGCTCCTACCTGGAGTACGCGTATTCGGTCATCTACTCGCGCGCGCTCCCGGACGCCCGCGACGGGATGAAGCCCGTACAGCGCCGGATCCTCTACCAGATGCACGAGATGGGGCTGCGCCCCGAGCGGGCACACGTCAAGTGCGCCCGCGTCGTGGGTGAGGTGATGGGAAAGCTCCACCCGCACGGTGACAGCGCGATCTACGACGCGCTGGTGCGCATGGCGCAGGACTTCTCCATGCGGCTGCCGCTGGTGGACGGGCACGGCAACTTCGGCTCGCTGGGCAACGACGACCCGCCGGCCGCGATGCGCTACACCGAGTGCAGGGCCGCCCCGGCCGCCGGTCTGATGGTCGACTCGATCGACGAGGACACGGTCGACTTCGGCGCCAACTACGACGGCAGCGAGCAGGAGCCCGTCACCCTGCCGGCCGCCTACCCGAACCTCCTGGTGAACGGCTCCTCGGGCATCGCGGTCGGCATGGCCACCAACATGGCGCCGCACAACCTGACCGAGGTCATCGCCGCGGCCCGCCACCTGATCAAGCACCCGGGCGCCGACCTGGAGACCCTGATGGGCTTCATTCCCGGACCCGACCTACCGACGGGCGGCAAGATCGTCGGCCGCGAGGGCATCCAGGACGCCTACCGCTCGGGCCGCGGCACCTTCAAGATCCGCGCCACGGCCACGGTCGAGCAGGTCACAGCGCGGCGCAAGGGGATCGTGGTCACCGAGCTGCCGTTCGCCGTCGGCCCCGAGAAGGTCATCTCCAAGGTCAAGGACCTGGTCAACGCGAAGAAGCTCCAGGGCATCGCGGACGTGAAGGACCTCACCGACCGCGAGCACGGACTGCGGCTGGTCATCGAGATCAAGAACGGCTTCAACCCCGAGGCCGTCCTCAGCCAGCTCTACAAGCTGACGCCGATGGAGGAGTCCTTCGGCATCAACAACGTCGCGCTGGTGGACGGGCAGCCGCTCACCCTCGGCCTCAAGGAGCTGCTGGAGGTCTACGTCGATCACCGGTTCGACGTGGTGCGCCGCCGCAGCGAGTTCCGCCGCGGCAAGCGGCGCGACCGGCTCCACCTCGTCGAGGGGCTGCTGGTGGCACTCGTCGACATCGACGAGGTCATCAGAATCATCCGGTCGAGTGACAACGCCGCCGAAGCGAAGGCCTCCCTGATCTCCCGCTTCGAGCTCAGCGAGATCCAGACCCAGTACATCCTCGACACGCCCTTGCGCCGGCTCACCAAGTTCGACCGCATCGAGCTGGAGGACGAGCGCGACAAGCTCAAGGCCGACATCGAGGCACTGACCCGCATCCTCGAATCCGACACGGAGCTGCGCAAACTCGTCTCCTCCGAGCTGTCCGCCATCGCCAAGAAGTACAGCACCCCGCGCCGCACCGAGATCCTCGACGCGAACGAGGCGCCGGTGGTCGCCGTGCCACTGGAGGTCGCCGACGACCCCTGCCGGGTCATGCTCTCCTCCACCGGGCTGCTGGCCCGCACCGCCAGCGGCAGCACCGATTTCGCCGAGCCCGCCAAACGCGCCAAGCACGACGTGATCGTCTCCGCGGTGCCCGCCACCACCCGCGGAGAGATCGGCGCGGTCACCTCCGGCGGACGACTGCTGCGGATCTCCGTCGTCGACCTGCCCCAGCTCCCCGACTCGGCCACCACCCCCAACCTGGCGGGCGGGGCGCAGATCTCGGAGTTCCTCACCCTGGAGGGCGACGAGACGCTGGTCTGCCTCACCACCCTGGACGAGTCCTCACCCGGCCTGGCCATCGGCACCCAGCAGGGCGTCGTCAAACGCGTGGTGCCCGACTACCCGGCCAACCGGAGCGAGCTGGAGGTCATCACCCTCAAAGACGGCGACCGCGTCGTCGGCGGCGCCGAACTGCGCACCGGCGAGGAGGACCTGGTCTTCATCACGGACAACGCCCACCTGCTGCGCTACCAGGCGGGACAGGTACGCCCCCAGGGCCGTCCCGCGGGCGGCATGGCCGGCGTCAAGCTGGCCGACGGCGCCCAGGTGCTCTTCTTCGGCGCCGTCGACCCCGCGTCCGAGGGAGCCGTCTTCACGGCCGCGGGAGCCGAGGGCACCCTCGACGACTCGCTGAGCACGGCCAAGCTCACCCCCTTCGACCAGTACCCGCGCAAGGGGCGGGCCACCGGCGGCGTGCGCTGCCAGCGCTTCCTCAAGGGCGAGGACCGGCTGCGGCTGGCCTGGGCCGGCTCCACTCCGGCGCGGGCCGCGACGAAGACCGGCGCCCCGGTCGAGCTGCCCGAGCCCGACCCGCGCCGGGACGGCTCGGGGCTCCCGCTGACGAAGCAGGTCGCGGCTGTGGCCGGACCGGTGTGACGGTGGTGCGCAGGGGGTGAGGACGCGGGTGCGGCCGGGCCGGTGTGACGGCACCCGTGAGGTGGCGCCGCGCGTGACCGGGCCGGTGTGCGGTCCGGAACGGCGGTCCGGCTGCTGTTCCGGGCGTCCGGTCTACGCCCCTTGCGGCTCGAACGGGGAGGACGGCGAGGACGGGGCGTCCGGCTCGGCGTCCGCCGCTCCGCCGTGCTCGGCCGCTTCGGGGGCGTGCACGTCCGGGTCCTCCTCCGAGGGGCCGTGGTCCACGGAGGGGCCGTGGTCCACGTAGCGGAGCACGCCCCACAGAGCGCGCTCGTCATGGGGTTCGGGTCCCGCGGCACAGTCGCGGAGCCCTGCGCGGAGCGCCTCGGCGTCCACACCCGCTCCGATCAGCACCAGTTCCGTGCGCCGTTCAGCGTCGCGCGGCAGCCGCTGGGGTGCGAAGCGCAGGAACCCGCCGACGGCGTGCAGCTCGTACAGGTTGTCGGGGTCGGCGGTACCGAAGTCGACATATCCCTTGATCCGGTAGAGCTTCTCCGGCCTGCTGTCCAGAAACTCCAGGAAGCGGCGCGGGTCCATGGGGGTCTCAGCGGTGAACTCCACGGCTTCGTAGGCCGCGTGCAGGTGCTCCGCGTGCGCGCCGTGCTCTCCGGGGGCCTCCTCTTCTCCGTTCTCGCCCTCGCCGTACAGCAGGGAGTCGAACGACAGCTGCTCGACGGGGGGCCGCGGCCGGTACACGCGGTCGAACAGCAGGTGCGGGTCGACGCGCCCGAAGGAGGCGGGAACGACGGGCGTGCCCGGCGCGAGCCGTTCGAGCTCCGCGCGCAGCGCCTCCCGCTGTTCCGCGGGCACGCGATCGGCCTTGTTGAGGACGAGCAGGTCGGCGGCGCCGACGTGACGTTCCAGTTCGGGGTGGCGGGCGCGTACCGTCTCGAACTCGGCGGCGTCCACGACCTCGACGAGCCCGCCGTATACGGTGTGCGGGTCCCCGCCGGCCAGCAGCATCCGGATCAGCGTCTCGGGCTCGGCCAGCCCGCTCGCCTCGATCACGATGACGTCCATACCGACCGAGGGGTGCGCGAGCCTCTCCAGCGCCTCGTCCATGTCACTCGTGTCCACGGCACAGCACAGACAGCCGTCCCCGAGGGAGACCATGGAGTCGACCTGCCCCGAGACCGCCATGGCATCGATCTCGATGCTGCCGAAGTCGTTGACGAGCGCGCCGATACGGGTGCCTCGGGCGCGGCGCAGCACGTGGTTGAGCAGGGTCGTCTTCCCGGAGCCGAGGAACCCGGCCAGCACGACGACCGGAATCCGGCCGCCCACCGCGCCCCGCTCCGCCGAGGTCCGGGCACCGACCGCGTCCCGCTCCGCGAGCCTCGGGACGCCCGCCGCGCCCGCCTCCCGGCTGTCCTCCGTGCTGCCCACGCCGCCTGCTCCCCTCTTGTCGTCGCAGTTGAGGCGGGTGCCGATCGTAGCGGAGTGGCACGGCGAGCCGACGCCGCACAGACAGCCGGGACCGTGCCCCGGTGGGATGGGCGACGGCGGGATGGGCGGCGAC
>NZ_JASKYT010000182.1:0-14576 GCF_041028275.1 Streptomyces sp. PU-14G | reverse complement strand
CCCCCGTTCGGTGCCCGCCCCCGTCGCACAGCGCCTGCGGGCGCGTAGGACCATGGGGCGCGGCGCACGAAAACGCCCCAAGGCGACAGGCGCCCTCAAGGCGACAGGAGCGAATCAAACGTGGCTAAGGTCGTTCACTCAGCGACGGCGGTGCCCGGTCCGACGGCTGCGGCACCGGGCACGGCGGTGACGGTGCACGGCACGGTGGCGGAGGGGTACGAGCCCGTCAGGGACGCCTTCGTTCGCAACTTCGCCGAGCGCGGCGAGAAGGGCGCGGCCGTGGCCGTGCACCACGAGGGCCGCAGGGTCGTCGACCTGTGGGGCGGTACCACCGACCCGGCGGACCCCGGCGCTGCGCCCTGGGGCCGGGAGACCGCTGTCGTCATCCGCTCGGCCACCAAGGGGCTGGCCGCCGCGGTCCCGCATCTGCTGCACCAGCGCGGCCAGCTCGATCTGGACGCCCCCGTCGGCGCGTACTGGCCCGAGTTCAAAGCGGCGGGCAAGGAACGCGTTCTCGTCCGTCACCTGCTCGCCCACCGTGCCGGTCTGCCCGCTGTGGACGTCCCGCTCACCCCCGAGCAGCTGCTGGACCCGTCGGCCGGGCCGCGGGCGCTGGCCGCGCAGGCGCCCGAGTGGCGGCCGGAGGAAGGGCACGGCTACCACGCGCATACCTTCGGCTGGCTGCTGGCCGAACTGGTGCGCCGTGCCAGCGGTGGCCGCAGCCTCGGCCGCTGGTTCGCCGACGAGATCGCCGCTCCCGCCGGGCTCGACCTGTGGATCGGGCTGCCCGAGGAGGTGGCCGCCTCCGGGCGCGTGGCCAGGGTCGCCGAACTGACGGCGCCCGAACCGTCCCCGGGTGCGCTGCGGACGCGGCCCAAGCGTGCCGTGACCGACGCCTACGCGGATCCGGCTTCGCCGACCCGCCGCGCCTTCGGTGCCATCGAGCCCCGGCCGGACGAGAACGCTTCCGCCTACCGCGCGGCCGAACTCCCCGCCGCGAACGGTATCGCCACCGCCCGCTCCCTCTCGGCCTTCTACGCGGCGCTGATGGGTCCTGTGCCGACGGATTCCGCCGACTCCCGGGCGCACGGCGGCTCCGGTGGGCACGTGCGGGCGGGCGCACGTCGGCTGTTCACGCCCGCGACGCTCACCCAGGCGCGTTCGCAGGAGGCGGACGGCCCTGACCGGGTGCTGATCGTCAACACCCGTTTCGGGCTGGGCTACATGCTGCACGGTTCGGCCTGCCCCATGCTCGGCCCCGGCTCCTTCGGGCATCCGGGCCGTGGCGGCTCGCTGGGCTTCGCCGATCCGGAGTCGGCCATCTCGTTCGGCTACGTCACCGGGACCCTGCACCGTTCCGTCACCAGCGATCCCCGCGCCCAGGCCCTGGTGCGGGCCCTGCGAACGGTGACGGCTGCCTGACAGCGGACGGCGCCCCGACAGCGGGCGGCGCCCCGACGGTGACGGCGACCCGACAACGGGCGGCGCCCCGGCGCGGGCGCCGGACCGACAGCGGGCGGCGGTCCGACGGCGACAGTGGGCACTGACGCCGTCAGGCCGGCGGGCGCTCACACCACCGTCGCGCCCGGCGCGGGACCCGCGGTGGGCCGGGCCGCACGGCAGGTGCCCGAGGTGGTGAGGGCGTGGGCGGTGCGGGCGGCGGAGTCCGCGTCGGGCAGCAGGAAGGCGCAGGTGGGTCCCGAGCCGGAGACCAGCCCGGCCAGTGCGCCCGCCTCCAGGCCGGCGGTGAGGGTTTCATGCAGCGCGGGCCGCAGGGACAGCGCGGCGGCCTGCAGGTCGTTGTGCACGGTGGCGGCCAGCGCCTGCGGGTCGCCGTCGCGCAGGGCCGCCAGCAGGGCCTCGGAGGCGACGGGTTCGGGGATGTCGGTGTCCGAGGACCCGGTGCCCTCCGCCTCGCGCAGCCGGTCGCACTCGCGGTAGACGTCCGGCGTGGACAGTCCGCCGTCCGCGACGGCGAACACCCAGTGGAAGGCCCCGCCCACCTGAAGCGGCGTCAGCACCTCGCCGCGTCCCTGGCCGAGCGCGGCACCGCCCGCGAAGCTGAACGGCACGTCGGAGCCGAGTTCGGCGCACAGGGCGAGCAGTTCCTCGCGGGGGGTCTCCAGGCCCCACAGCCGGTCGCAGGCCAGCAGGGCGCCCGCCGCGTCGGCGCTGCCGCCCGCCATGCCGCCGGCGACGGGGATGTCCTTGGCGAGGTGCAGGTGTACGGCCGCCTCGATGCCGTGCCGCTGGGCCAGCAGCCGGGCGGCGCGCGCCGCCAGGTTGCTGCGGTCCTGCGGGACGAGTGCGGCGTCGGGTCCCGAGACGGTCAGCCGGGGCGTCTCGGCGCGGGTGGCGCTGACCGAGTCGTACAGGCCGACGGCGAGGAAGACGTTGGCGAGCGGGTGGAAGCCGTCGGCCCGCAGCCCGCCGACCGACAACTGGACGTTGACCTTGGCCGGGACGCGCACGGTGACCGTCCTGGCGGGGACTGCGGCTGGCTGGGACACGGGCGGTGCTCCTCAGTTGCTGTCGGAAGGCCGGGGCAGGGGGCGCTCGGCGGTACCGGCGCCCGGGCGGTGCTCCGCGATGGCGGCGAACTCCGCGACGGTCAGCGACTCGCCGCGCGCCTTGGGGGACACTCCGGCGGCCCGCAGCGCCTCCTCGGCGGCGGCGCCGGAGCCCGCCCAGCCGGCGAGCGCGGCCCGCAGGGTCTTGCGGCGCTGGGCGAAGGCCGCGTCGACCACCGCGAACACCTCCTCGCGGCCGGCCGTGGTGCGCGGCGGGTGCGGGCGGCGCACGAGCGAGACGAGTCCGGAGTCGACGTTGGGCGCGGGCCAAAAGACGCTCCGCCCGATGGCGCCCGCCCGTTTGACGTCGCAGTACCAGGCGGCCTTCACCGACGGCACTCCGTACACCTTCGAGCCGGGCGCGGCGGCCAGCCGGTCGGCGACCTCGGACTGCACCATCACCAGCGTCCGCTCGATGCCGGGGAAGGTGGCCAGCAGGTGGAGCAGCACGGGGACGGCCACGTTGTAGGGCAGGTTGGCCACCAGCGCGGTCGGCGCGGGCCCTGGCAGCCGGGACACCCGCAGGGCGTCCTGGTGGACGAGGGAGAAGTGCGCCGCGCGCTCGGGCAGCCGGGCCTCGACGGTGGCGGGCAGGGCGGCGGCCAGTGTGTCGTCGATCTCGACGGCGGTCACGTGTGCCGCTGTCCGCAGCAGTGCCAGCGTCAGCGACCCGAGCCCGGGGCCGACCTCCAGCACGACGTCGTCGGGGCTCACCTGGGCGGTGCGCACGATGCGCCGTACCGTGTTCGGGTCGATGACGAAGTTCTGGCCGCGCTGTTTGGTGGGCCGCACGCCCAGCGCGCCGGCGAGCTCCCGCACGTCGGCGGGCCCGAGCAGCACGCCGTTGCCGAAGGGGTCGGTGGGGCCGTCGGAGGGGTCCACGGGGCCTGTGGCCGGTGGGGCGGCCGAGGCGTCGGAGGGGGGCTCGGCCTGGCCCTCGGACGGGGCCGACGGCGGATCGGAAGGGGCTGCGCTCACTGCGACAGTCTAAGAGTCGGCCCGTGTGCCGGTGCGCTCAGTATCCGAAGGCCCGTGCCGTGTTCGCGGCCACGTGGCGGGCCAGTGTCTCCTCGGGCATGCCCTTGGTCCGCGCCATCGCCCGCAGGGTGACAGGGATGAGGTACGGCGCGTTGGGTCGGCCGCGGTAGGGGGCGGGGGTGAGGAAGGGGGCGTCCGTCTCCACCAGCAGCAGCTCGGGAGGTGCCGCGGCGAGCGCGTCGCGCAGCGGCTGGGCGTTCTTGAAGGTGACGTTCCCCGCGAACGACATGAAGTAGCCCCTGTCCGCGCACACGCGTGCCATCTCGGCGTCCCCCGAGTAGCAGTGGAAGACGGTCCGCTCGGGCGCGCCCTCCTCCTGAAGGATGCGCAGGACGTCCGCGTGGGCGTCCCGGTCGTGGATGACCAGGGCCTTGTCCGTGCGCTTGGCCAGCTCGATGTGGGCGCGGAACGAGCGGTGCTGGGCGGCGACGCCGTCCTCGCCGGTGCGGAAGTAGTCCAGGCCGGTTTCCCCGATCGCCAGCACCTGGGGGAGCGCGGCGAGTTCTTCGATGCCGGTCAGCGCCTCGTCCAGCAGCGCGTCCCCGCCTTCGGCGGCGAGCCGGGGCGCCTCGTTGGGGTGGAGGGCGACGGCGGCCCAGACGGACTCCCAGGCGGCGGCCGTCTCGGCGGCCCACCGGGAGCGTTCCAGATCGCAGCCGACCTGGATGACCGTCGTCACACCGACGGCCGCCGCCGCCGCGAGGGCTTCGGCGACGGCCGGCTCCTGCATGTCCAGGTGGGTGTGGGAGTCCGCGACCGGGTGGGTGAGCGGCTCGGGCGGCGGCGGGGGCGCCTGTGCGGCCCGGGCCTTCGCGGCGCTGTTCGCAGTGGTGTTCGAGGTCGCGGAGGGGGACATACCGGCGATGATAAGGCGCCGGCAGGTCACCGCTCCCAGTGGCCGGGGAGCGCCGCGTCCGCGGTCGAGACGCGCCCGGAGCGCATGATGCGCACCACGTGCCCGTCGCAGAAGCGGCAGGTGGGCCGGGTGAGCGGCGAGGGGACGCGTTCGCCGTCCGCGTAGTACACGATCAGGGGCCTGCCGTCGGCGTATGCGAGGTGCCGGATCTCGTAGTCCTGCTCCCAGCCGTGCCCGCACCGCATGCAGGCGAACGAGTAGGCCTCGTGCACCGTGTCCTGTCGCGTGGTGGTGGGTCGCGTGGTGGTGGGGTCCTTGTCGATGCCGCTCTCGCGCTTCATGGCAGCTCCTTCCCGGGGCACCTCCCGGCCGAAGGCGGGGGAGGGTGAGTGGTACGCCCACACCCCAGTGCACTCCTCCTACGAACACACCGGAAGGAAAGTCGGACGAGCTTTCTGTCTGTTTGGAGAGATTTGAGGCGAGCGTCAAGGTGCGGGGCTTTCCTGGGTCTCCCCTTTGCCTGAACGCGCAGGTGCTTTACCCGCCGGGCCCGGGCCCGGCGGGCTTCGCCCCGCACGGCCCGCGTGCCGGGCCGCGTTGCCGGCGCCCACGGGAGCCACTCGCTCGCCGGCGCCCCGGGGAGCCGCCCGCTCACCCGTGCCACGGGAGGCCGCGTGCCGCACCGCCGCAGGCGCGTGCCGCGCCGTCACAGGCCGTGCGGCGCACCGCCGTAGCCGCGTGCCGCGCCGCGCAGGCCGCGTGCCGCGCCGCCACAGGCCGCGTGCCGGGCCGCGTTACCGGGAGCCGTCCGCCTTGGTCTTGTGGGCGACCACCGCGTCGAACACCTGGCGCTTGGGTACGCCCGCCTCGCGGGCCACCTCGGCGATGGCCTCCTTGCGCCGCTCGCCCGCCTCCTCGCGCACGGCGACCCGGCGCGCCAGCTCCGCGGCGTCCGGTTCGCCCGCCGCTGCCGCCTCGGCGCCCCGTACGACGAGGGTGATCTCTCCGCGGACGCCCTCGGCCGCCCACCGCGCCAGCTCCCCGAGCGGGCCGCGCCGCACCTGTTCGTAGGTCTTGGTCAGCTCACGGCAGACCGCCGCCTCGCGCCCCTCGCCGAACACCTGTGCCATCGCGGCCAGGGATGCCGCCACCCGGTGCGGCGACTCGAAGTAGACCAGCGTGCGCCGCTCCTCGGCCGCCTCCCGCAGCCGGGCGAGCCGCTCGCCCTGCTTGCGGGGCAGGAACCCCTCGAAACAGAAGCGGTCCACGGGCAGCCCCGAGACCGCCAGCGCGGTCAGCACCGCCGAGGGGCCCGGCACGGCCGTCACCCGCACCCCGCGCTCCACCGCCGCCGCCACCAGCCGGTAGCCCGGATCGGAGACGGACGGCATGCCCGCGTCCGTCACCAGCACCACCCGCGCCCCGCCCGCCAGCGCCTCGGCCAGCTCGGGCGTACGCGCCGACTCGTTGCCCTCGAAATAGGAGACGATCCGCCCGGACAGGGTCACCTCCAGTGCCTGGGTGAGCCTGCGCAGCCGCCGGGTGTCCTCCGCGGCGACGAGGTCGGCGGCGGCCAGCTCGGCGGCGAGCCGCGGCGGGGCGTCGGAAGGGTCGCCGATGGGGGTGCCGGCGAGCACGAGCGTTCCAGTCACCCGCCCATCCTCGCAGCGGCGGCGACGCGCCCGAGCACAGCGCCCCCGCGATCCCTACGATGGCCCGCGTGACGACCAGTGACACCGTGGGTGACGCCGACCGCGAACAGGCGGGGCCCGGCGCCCCGGACAGCGGGGCGGAGCCCGGCAGCGAGCGCGCGGCGGGCACGCTGCCCAGGTGGCAGGTGCGGCTGCGCAGGTTCGGCTACGCCGCCAGGCCGCGGCCCGACGTCGCCGACCGGCTGACCCCCCGCTTCCCCGCGCCCGACCCGCGCCTGGGCGCCGTCTTCGGGCTGGGCCCCGAGGCCGCCGTGCGGCTGGCCCGCTGGGCGGCCTGGGCTGGTCCGCTGCTGGTCGCCCTGGTCGCGGGCGCGCTGCGGTTCTGGGACCTCGGTTCCCCGCACGCCGTCATATTCGACGAGACCTACTACGCCAAGGACGCCTGGTCGCTCATCCACCTCGGATACGAGGGGACCTGGCCGGACAACGCCAACGACCGCATCCTGGACCACCCGCAGGAGATCCCCCTCTCGCCGGAGGGCTCCTATGTCGTCCACCCGCCCGTCGGGAAGTGGATCATCGGGCTGGGCGAGGCCCTCTTCGGACTCGACCCGTTCGGCTGGCGGTTCATGACGGCGCTGCTCGGCACCCTCTCGGTGTTCATGCTGTGCCGCATCGGGCGCCGCCTCTTGCGCTCCACGGCGCTGGGCTGCCTGGCCGGTGCCCTGATGGCCGTCGACGGACTGCACTTCGTGATGAGCCGCACCGCGCTGCTGGACCTCGTGGTGATGTTCTGGGTACTGGCGGCCTTCGGCTGCCTGCTCGTCGACCGCGACAAGTCCCGCGCGCTGCTCGCCGCCAGGCTGCCGCGCGGCGGCACCGACGACGGTCCGGGAACGGGGCCGCCGCTGCCCGATGCCTACGTGGGCGACCGCGCAGGACTGGGCAGGCGCCCCTGGCGGCTGCTGGCAGGACTCTGCCTCGGCCTGGCCTTCGCCACCAAGTGGAACGGCCTGTACGTGCTGGCCGCGTTCGGCATCCTGACCGTGCTATGGGACATGGGCGCGCGCCGCACCGCCGGCGCCTCGCGGCCCTTCCTGGCGATGCTCCGCAAGGACGCGCTGCCCGCCTTCGTGTCGCTGCCCGTGCTGGCGCTGGTCACCTATGCCGTCTCCTGGACGGGCTGGTTCGCCACCTCGGGCGGCTACTTCCGCGACTGGGCGGACAAGCAGGGCGCCGCGGGCCCGTGGGGGTGGCTGCCAGGGCCGCTGCGCAGCCTGTGGCACTACGAGAGCGAGGTCTACTCCTTCCACGTCAACCTCACCTCCCACCACACCTACCAGTCCAACCCGTTCAGCTGGCTGGTATTGGGCCGCCCCGTCTCCTACTTCTACGAGTCGCCCAAGGCGGGCACGGACGGCTGCACCGACAAGGCCGAGGGCTGCGCGCGCGAAGTCCTCGCGCTGGGCACCCCGATGCTGTGGTGGGCCGCCTGCGCTGCGCTCGTCTACGTCCTCTACCGGTGGTTCTTCCGCCGCGACTGGCGCGCGGGCGCCCTGCTGTGCGGCGTCGCCGCGGGCTACCTGCCGTGGTTCGCCTACCAGGAGCGGACCATCTTCCTCTTCTACGCGGTGGTCTTCCTCCCGTTCCTGTGCCTGGGCCTGGCCATGGCGGCCGGGGCGCTGGCCGGGCCCCCGGGCACGGACGAGAGACGGCGCACGATCGGCATCGTCGCCGTCGGCGTCATCTGCCTGCTCATCGTCTGGAACTTCGTCTACTTCTGGCCCATCTACACAGGACAGACGATCCCGTTGGAGGAGTGGCGGCACCGGATGTGGCTGGACACGTGGATCTGACGAGGCGGCACCGGGAGGCGGGACGCGGCACCGGGAGGCGGGATGCGGCTCAGTGAGGCGGAGGCGCGGCGCAGGCTGAGCGCGGCGCGGGTGCTGCGGCTGGCGACCGCCGACCCCGAAGGGGTGCCGCATCTGGTGCCCGCCACCTTCGCCGTCGACGGGGACACGCTGGTGACGGCCGTGGACCACAAGCCCAAGCGCCACCGCGACCTGCGCCGGCTGCGCAACATCGAGCGCAACCCCGCGGTGTGCGCGCTGGTCGACGCGTACGCCGAGGACTGGACGCGGCTGTGGTGGGTCCGCGCCGACGGTGTCGCCCGCCTCGTGGACGGCGACGAGGGCGCGGCCCTGACCGACCTGCTCGTGGCCAAGTACCCGCAGTACGCGGCGCGCAGGCCCGAGGGGCCTCTCGTCGCGGTCACGCTGACGCGGCTGACGGGCTGGGCGTACGGTGAGGGGCGCACCCCGGTCCGGTAGATCACGGAAACGGTCACCGGAGATCGCGATTCGGACACAGTGTCGTGTACCGGAACCGATCGCCACGCGCGGCTCGTCTCCCCCATGGGCCACGAGAACCGGCAGCCGCCGTACGGCGGTTCCCCTCCCGGGCCCGAAACCCCGGAACCGGTGAATCGCGCACCGCACATCTCCGGACGACGGGGCCAAACGGGCATACCAGGGCACGAGCTGTCATGAGCGTGCTCTAGGGTGCCTCGCGTCAGGACTTCGGCCGCACGGGCCAAGGCGGGGTGGAGGGGCAGAACTCGGATGCGCGACACACAGAAGATGGCCGTGATCGGCGGGGTCGCGGCCGCCGTCGTCGGACTCACCGGCGTCGGCGTCTACGCCCTGGTCGGCGACGACGGGGACGGCGAGGCCGGCAAGGGCACCGTCGCCGCCGCGGGCGACGGCAAGGCCGGCGAGGTCAAGAAGGGCCCCCTGAGCGCCAAGGAAGTGCGCACCGCGGCCAAGGAGTTCCTCGGTGCCTGGGCGCAGGGCGAGCCCAAGAAGGCCGCCGCCCTCACCGACGACTCCGCCGGGGCCGGCAAGGCACTGGCCGCCTTCCGCAGCAAGGCCCACGTCTCCAAGCTCGCCCTGACCCCGAAGGCGGCCGAGGGCGAGAAGGTGCCCTTCAGCGCCACCGCGGACATCTCCTACGGCAGCAAGAGCGGCTCCTGGTCCTACGACTCGGCGCTGGAGATCGTCCGCGACACCTCCACGGGGCAGCCCGTCGTCGACTGGAAGCCGTCCGTGCTCCACCCGAAGCTCAAGGAAGGGCAGACCATCCGGACGGACGAGAAGGGCACGCCGCCCGTCGAGGCCGTCGACCGCAACGGCAAGCCGCTGGAGGCCTCCGCGCACCCCACGCTCGCCCGCGTCATCGCCGACATCGGCAAGCGCTACGGCGACAAGACCGACGGCTCCCCGGGTCTTCAGGTCCGCATCGTCGACGCGAAGGGCAAGACGAAGGACGTCCTGCGCCAGCTCACCAAGCCCAGCCCCGGCAAGCTCAAGACGACCCTGGACGCGGGCGTCCAGAGCGCGGCGGAGAAGGCCGTCGACAGCAAGTCGAAGGCGGCCGTCGTCGCCATCAAGCCCAGCACGGGCGAGATCCTGGCCGTCGCCAACGCCCCGGCGAAGGCCTTCAACATCGCCACGAGCGGCTCCCTGGCCCCCGGCTCCACCATGAAGGTCATCAGCAGCGCCATGCTGCTCGACAAGGGGCTCGCCTCGCCCGGCAAGGAACACCCCTGCCCCAAGTACTTCGAGTACGGCGGCTGGAAGTTCCACAACGACGACAAGTTCGAGATCAAGGGCGGCACCTTCGCGCAGAGCTTCGCCCGCTCCTGCAACACGGCCTTCATCTCGCAGGCGCCCAAGCTCAAGGACGACGACCTCACCAAGGAGGCACGGGACGTCTTCGGCATCGGCCTCAACTGGCAGACCGGCACCGGCACCTTCGACGGCAGCGTCCCCGTCCAGTCCGACGCCCAGATGGCGTCCTCCCTCATCGGCCAGGGCGGTGTCCGGATGAACCCGCTCAACATGGCCTCCGTCGCGGCCACAGCCCAGAGCGGCACGTTCCGGCAGCCGGTCATCGTGCCCGCGTCGATCGACAACCGCACCCTCGCCAAGGCGTCGCGCACCATGAAGCCGGGCGTCCACAAGGACCTCAAGTCCCTGATGAAGCTCACCGCGCAGAGCGGCACGGCGGCCGAGGCGATGTCGGGGCTCAGCGGCGACATCGGGGCCAAGACCGGCTCGGCCGAGGTCGACGGGCAGAAGAAGCCCAACGCCTGGTTCACGGCCTACTCCGGTGATGTGGCCTCCGCCGCGGTCGTCCCCGCCTCCGGGCACGGCGGGGAGAACGCGGGGCCGATCGTGAAGAAGGTGCTGCAGGCGGCCGGCGGCTGAAGTCCGGCGGCCCCGAACCGGCCCACCCGCTGCGGGTCCCCGGGGCCCCGGCCGAGTCCGCGCGCCCGGGCCGAGTCCGGGTGTCCGGGGCCGAGTCCGGGTGCCCCGGCCGAGTCCGGGGCCGCAGGTGAAGGGGTGCGGCGGGCGGGCGAGCCGCTACCGGTAGCGTCGCGTACATGACGCAGTCCGCCACCGTTAACCCACGCTTCGCGCAAGCCCTGACCGCCCGCGGCCTCGACCACGTCGAGGTCCGCACGTTCCCCGACGGCACCCGCACGGCGGCCGACGCCGCGGTCGCCATCGGCTGCGAGCTCAGCCAGATCGTGAAGTCCCTCGTCTTCACGGCCGACGGGGCGCCCGTCCTCGTCCTGATGGACGGCGCCTCCCGCGTCGACGTCGGCCTCGTCCGCGACGCCCTCGGCGGCGCCGCCGTACAGCGCGCCGACGCGGACACCGTGCGCGCGGCCACCGGTTACGCGATCGGCGGGGTGCCGCCCTTCGGACACGTCACCGAGATGCGCGTCCTGGCCGACCGCGGTCTGCTGCGGCACACCGCCGTGTGGGCGGCGGCCGGCACCCCGCACACCGTCTTCGAGCTCGCCCCCGCGACGCTGATCGAGCAGGCGGGCGGCGCGCTCGTCGACGTGCGCGAAGGCGCCGCGTGACCCCGATAGTCGTCGCCGCGGTCCTGGCCGCGGCGCTCACCCACGCCAGCTGGAACGCGCTCGCGCACGGCATCAGGGACCAGCTCCTGGCCTTCACCCTGGTCGGCGCCGGCGGTGCGCTCTGCGGCGCCGTCCTCGCCGTCTTCGCGCCGCTGCCCGCCGCGGGGGCGTGGCCCGCGCTGCTGGCCTCCGCCGTCCTGCACGTCGTCTACCAGCTCCTGCTGATGCGCTCCTTCCAGATGGGGGAGTTCGGGCAGATGTACCCCATCGCGCGGGGGACGGCGCCGCTGGTGGTGACCGTGCTCGCGGCCGTGTTCCTGCACGAGATGCCGGGCCCCTGGCAGCTCGCCGGTGTGCTGCTGGCGTCCGCCGGGCTGGTCGGGGTCGCGCTGTGGGGGCTCCGCGGCAAGAAGGAGCGGGCGGACGGCGCACCGCAGTGGCCGGCGCTGACGGCGGCCGTCGGCACGGGCCTCGCCATCGCCTCGTACACCGTCGTGGACGGGGTCGGCGTGCGGGCCTCCGGGTCCGCGCTCGGCTACATCGCGTGGCTGATGCTGCTCGAAGGGCTCGCCATCCCGCTGTGGGCGCTGGTCACCCGGCGCTCCGCGCTGGTCACGCAGCTGAGGCCGATCGCGCTGCGCGGCCTGCTGGGCGGCGCCCTGTCCGTGCTGGCGTACGGGCTGGTGCTCTGGGCGCAGACGCGGGCGCCGCTGGCCCCGGTGGCAGCCCTGCGGGAGTCCTCGATCATCGCCGGGGCGGCCATCGGTGCCCTCTTCTTCAAGGAGCGCTTCGGCTGGCCGCGGACGGCCGCGAGCGTGCTCATGGTCAGCGGGATAGCCCTGATGCTGCACGGCACGTAGGGCCCGCGAGCCCCGCGGGCCCCGGACGGGAGGCCCCGGCCGCCGCACGGTAAGTACTACCCTTGAGGGCTGGTCCCCAACAGGAGTGAGATGGCTGTCAATCTCGTCAACCTCGAAGCCGTCACCAAGGCGCACGGCACCCGCACCCTTCTCGATGCCGTCTCACTGGGCGTCAACGAGACCGACAAGATCGGCGTCGTCGGCCGCAACGGTGACGGCAAGACCACGCTCGTCACGGTGCTGGCCCGCCAGGAGGAGCCGGACGCGGGCCGGGTCACCCACACCGGAGGCCTCCGCCTCGGTGTGCTGACCCAGCACGACTCGCTCGACCCGCTGGCGACGGTCCGCCACGAGGTGGTGGGCGACATGGCCGACCACGAGTGGGCGGGCGACGCGAAGATCCGCGACGTGCTCACCGGCCTCTTCGGCGGCCTCGACCTGCCGGGCTTCCCGCAGGGCCTCGACACGGTGATCGGCCCGCTGTCCGGCGGCGAGCGCCGCCGGATCGCGCTCGCCCAGCTGCTGATCGCCGAGCAGGACCTGATCGTCCTGGACGAGCCGACCAACCACCTCGACGTCGAGGGGATCTCGTGGCTGGCAGGGCACCTGCGGGCACGGCGCTCGGCGCTGGTGTGCGTCACCCACGACCGGTGGTTCCTCGACCAGGTCGCCACCCGCATGTGGGACGTGCAGCGCGGCGCCGTGCACGAGTACGAGGGCGGCTACTCCGACTACGTCTTCGCGCGCGCCGAGCGCGAGCGCATCGCACAGCAGGAGGAGACCAAGCGGCAGAACCTGGTCCGCAAGGAGCTGGCCTGGCTGCGGCGCGGCGCCCCCGCGCGCACCAGCAAGCCCCGCTTCCGGATCGAGGCGGCGAACGCGCTGATCGAGGGCGAGCCGCCGCCGCGGGACAACCAGGAGCTGATGCGGTTCGCGGGCTCGCGCCTTGGCAAGACCGTCTTCGACATCGAGGACGTGACGGTGCAGGCCGGGCCCAAGGTGCTGCTCAAGCACCTGACCTGGCAGCTGGGCCCCGGCGACCGCATCGGCCTGGTCGGCGTCAACGGGGCGGGCAAGACGTCCCTGCTGCGGGCCCTCGCCGACACGGCCCGTACCCAGGGCGAGCACCCCTCGCCGTTGGTGACCGAGGGGCGGATCAAGGTCGGCAGGACGGTGAAGCTGGCGTACCTCTCCCAGGAGGTGGCCGAGCTGGACCCGGGTCTGCGCGTCCTGGAGGCCGTGGAGGCGATCCGCTCCCGGGTGGACCTGGGCAAGGGCCGGGAGATGACGGCCTCGCAGCTGTGCGAGCGCTTCGGCTTCGCCAAGGAGAAGCAGTGGACGCCGGTGGGCGACCTGTCGGGCGGTGAGCGGCGGCGGCTGCAGATCCTGCGGCTGCTGATGGACGAGCCGAACGTCCTGTTCCTGGACGAGCCGACCAACGACCTGGACATCGAGACCCTCACCCAGCTGGAAGACCTGCTGGACGGCTGGCCCGGCTCGCTGGTGGTCATCTCGCACGACCGGTACTTCGTCGAGCGCACCACCGACCGCGTCCACGCGCTGCTCGGTGACGGGACGCTGCGGATGCTGCCGCGCGGCATCGACGAGTACCTGGAGCGCCGCGCGCGCATGGAGGCGCGGGCCGCGCCACCGGCCGCGGGCGCCGCCGCCGGTGGGGCTTCCGCTGCCCCGGCGTCGAAGCCCGCAGGGAAGCCGGCCGCGCTCTCGCGTGCCGCGCAGAAGGAGATGCAGCGTATCGAGCGCCAGCTGGAGAAGGCCGAGCAGCGCGAGGCGGACCTGCACACCGAGATGGCCGAGCACGCCACCGACTTCGAGCGGGTGGCCCAGCTGGATGCTCAGCTGCGCGAGGTCAGGGACAAGCGGGAGGAACTGGAGCTGCGCTGGCTGGAGCTGGCGGATTCCGAGGGTGCCTAGGGTTTGCCCTGCGGAATGTGGATCCGGTGAGAGGGCGCCACTGCTCGTCGCGTGCGGTCCGCGGGTGGGTCGTGGCTTGTCGCGCAGTTCCCCGCGCCCCTTCCGGGGCGTACCGTCGCGCAGCGCTCTTATGCGGACAAAGGAGACGGGCCGGGTTCCGACTCGGTCCCGAGGTTGTTGCGAGTCGGTGTCACGGCGGCAGGGGGCCGGAACCGACCCCGTGGCCGGATCGTGTCCGATGGTAGAAAGAACTTCCGCTCTGAAGTCTGCCATTGGCAGGCCACATGTCCGATTCGCTCCGCCCTACGGGGGTTTGAGGGTCCGGCGTCGGTCTGCCCGTCACGAGGGAACAGTTCATGTCGCAGCCGCCTCCGCCGCCTAGTCAGCCGCCATCAGGAGGCTTCGGCGCACCGCAGGAACCGCCACAGGACGCGCAGGGGCAGCCGTCGTACGGCTACCCGCAGCAGCCGGGCCCCGGCCAGCAGCCGTACGGCTATCCCCAGCAGCCGGGCTCAGGCCAGCAGCCGTACGGTGCGCCGCAGCAGCCTCCCCAGCCGCCGCAGGCGCCCGGCCCGTTCTCGAAGGAGCCGCCCACGCCCGCGGCGCCCCCCGGTTACGGCTATCCGCACAGCCAGGGTCAGGACCAGGGCCACGGGGCGCCGACCCAGGCGGCGTTCGGCGCCGTGCCACCGCCGTCAGGGCCGCCCACCCCGCCGGGTCSTYCSGGTA
>NZ_JASKYT010000181.1:0-14999 GCF_041028275.1 Streptomyces sp. PU-14G | reverse complement strand
CGGTGGAACGGCTCGGGCGCGGAGGGGAAGCGGCGGATCGTGCAGGTGCGGTGGTTGCGGGGTGCGTTGTCAGCGACGGATGGGAGACTTCGGCGGGTACCGCACTCTCCCCCGAGGCCACAGCCGATGACACCCTCTTCGCTACCGAAGCAGACCCCGCCGTCCGGGACGTCCGGGCCGTCCGGGGCGTCCGCGACGTCCGGGCCGTCCGCGAGGGACACGCCGCAGCCCCCGGCACAGGGACCGGCACCGGCGCCGGCACCGGCGGGGGCCTCGCCGCGGCGCCTCGCCGAGCTGCGCGGCGGCCCCGACGTGCCGCAGAAGCACCTCGACGCGCGGGCGCTGGCCGCCCTCGCCGCGAATCCGGGCTGCCACCGCCGGGCGCTGCTGGACGGCGCGGGTGTCGACAAGGGCGCGGTGGCGCAGGCGCTGGGCTCCCCCGCGCCGTTCGGCCAGTCCCAGTTCGCGCTGGTGCGCGGCAACGCGTTCGAGGCGCGCGTGAAGGCGGACGGCGGCGAGGTGCTGCTCGCGCTGCTGTGCGAGCAGATGGGCGAGGCCCGCCCTGAGCCGGAGCAGGTCGTCGTGCCCGACCTGGCCGCCGACGGTCCCGCAGGGCGCGCCGAGCGCACCCGGCTGGCGCTGGCCGAGGTGCCCGACGGCCGCTGGGCCCTGCTCGACCACCCTTGGCTGGCGCTGCGGGTGGCGGGCTCGACCGCCTACCTGGAGCCGGACGCGCTGGCGGTCCATCCGGACGGCTCCCTCAGCATCATCGAGATCAAGTCCTTCCCGATCCTGGACGGCGCGGCCGACGCGGTGAAGGCCGGCGCCGCCGCGCGGCAGGCGGCCGTGTACGCGCTGGCGCTGGAGAAGCAGCCCCGTGCGGTGCGGGAGAGCGCCCTGCTGGTGTGCCCGAAGGACTTCTCCAACCTGCCCACCGCAGGTCTGCTTCCGCTGCGCAAACAGATCGCCGCGACCCGGCGCCAGCTGCGGCGGCTGACCCGGCTGGAGGAGATCGCCGCCGAGCTGCCCGAGGGCGCCCACTTCGCGCCGACGCAGCAGCCGGAGGAACTGGCCGCCGCGGTGGAGTCGGTGCCCGCCACGTACGCGCCGGAGTGCCTGTCCACCTGCGAGCTGGCGTTCCATTGCCGGGACCGGGCGCGCGGCGCGGGCTCGGTGGTCGCGCTGGGCCGCTCGGTGCGGGGCGAGCTGGGTGGTCTGGCCACGGTGCCCGACGTCCTGGCCGCCGCCTCGGGGGACCCGGACAGCGCCGCTTCCCAGGACCCGGCCGCGGCCCTGCTGCGCAGGGCGGCGGCGCTGCGCGCCGAGGCGCTGGAGTCCGCGGCGGAACGCGGCCCGGCACGGGAGGCGGCCGAGACTCCCGCCGTGCGGGACACGGAGGTGCGCTGATGTCGCTGCTGAACGCGCTGGCACGGATGGAGGCCGTCGCCTGCGGGCGTGCGCGGCCGGTGGCGACCGTTCGCCACCGGCATCTGGCCGAGCGCCCACTCGTCCTCGTCCCGCTGACGACGGCCGGTGAGAACGGCGCTCCGCTGGGGGTGATGCTGGGTACGGACCCGGCGGCCCCGGAGATCTTCACCGTTCCCCAGCCGCGCGACCGCGATCTGCGGTTCGCGTTCCTGGACCGGCTGGCCGAGGCGGTGCTGCCGCACCTGGAGTCGTGCCAGGACGAGGTGGAGCTCGTCGAGCGCAAGGAGACCGACCCCGAGACGGGCAAGCGGGTCACGGTGGAGGCCGAGCTGTGCACCGACGCGCCGCAACTGCTGGTGCCCACCGGGCCCGGTGTGGACTTCGTGCGGCTGCTGGGGCGCTCGACGCGGTTCAGGCGCACCGCCGAGGAGGACCCGGAATCCGAGCACCCGGCGCCGCCCCGGCTGCCGCTGCTGGGCCGCTGGCTGAGCCACTACGGTGAGCGCGCCCGGGTGCCGGGCTCCTCGCTGCTGCTGTCCATGACGGGGCTGCTGACCCGGCACTGGGCGACGGGGCAGAGCCATCTGGAGGACCAGCACCTGGGGGCGCTGCTGGCGTGGCTGGCGCCGCCGGACGGGGCGAGTGGGGCCGAGGCGGCGCTCCGCGCGGAGCTGGGCCGGGACACCTCGGGCCAGTTGCTGGTCCCGCCCGCGGGGCCCGCCACCGATCCGGCGTTCGACAACGAGCTGCTGGCTCCGGCACTCACCCGCTACGACCGGGGTGTGCCCGGCGCCGAGGAGGCGGTGCACGAACTCGTGGCGACGCAGCTGCGCCCCACCTGGGAGGCCATGTGGGAGGGCGTCGGGATGCTGCGCACGCTGCCCGAGGCCGAGCACGTGCCCGACAGGTGGCGGCGCGACCGGCAGTCCTACACCCACCACAGGGACCGGCTGCGGGCCGCCGAGCCGCCCCAGCCGCGCAAGGACGACGCGGTCACGGCGGCCCGCAAGCTGGCGATGCGGGAGCAGCGCCAGGCCGAGCTGGAGGCGCAGGAGGCGCTGGACGATCCGCTGGTGATGGCCGTGCGGCGGCTGGCGGGCGAGGCGTTCTCGGCCGAGGTGCTGGAGGTGGAGATGGCCTACTCCGAGGGCAAGCGTCCCTCACCCCGCCCGCTGGTGACGGTGCACACCCAGGACGCGCCGCTGCTGACCGACGGGGACAAGCTGCACCGCAGGCTGCCCGAGGGCGGGCAGCAGCGGGCCGAGCTGGTGGAGATGGCGGGGCCTGGGGAGTTGGTGCTGCGGCTGGTGAACGGGATGGGGCGGGCGAAGGAGCCCGCGCCGGGCACCGTGCCGCAGAAGGGCGATCTGGTGTGCTGGACGCTGTTCGAGCACGCGCCGCGCGGCGGGCCCGGGCTGCCGGAGCCCGAGGAGACCCCCTGGACCCACGGCGGCCCGCCCGGTGAGCCGAGCGCGGAGCGGCCGGACCCGGTGACCTCGGAGGACGTGTTGTGACGACGCTCGTGGAGCAGTCCGGGGCCGCCGCGTCCCCGGCTCAGGCCGCCGCGGCGGCCACCGAGGCGATCCTGGCCGCGGCCGTGGACGGCGCGCACCGTGGCGTGGTGGTGAACTCGCCGCCCGGCGCGGGCAAGTCGACCCTCGTGGTGCGCGCGGCGCGTGAGCTGGCCGCCGCGGGACATCCGCTCATGGTCATCGCGCAGACGAACGCGCAGGTGGACGACCTGGTCGACCGGCTGGCGACGGCCGATGCCGAGCTGCCGATCGGACGGCTGCACAGCAGCGAGCCGAAGCCGTACGATCCGGCGCTGGACCGCCACCCGTCGGTGCGCGCCTCCGCGAAGCCCGCCGACCTCGCCGGGCTGGACGTCGTCGTTTCCACGGCCGCCAAGTGGGCGTGGGTGAGCAGCGAGGAGCGGTGGCGGCACGCGATCGTGGACGAGGCGTACCAGATGCGCTCGGACGCGCTGCTGGCCGTGGCCGGGCTCTTCGAGCGGGCGCTGTTCGTGGGCGACCCCGGGCAGCTGGACCCCTTCAGCCAGGTCGGTGCCGAGCAGTGGGCAGGCCAGGCGCACGACCCGTCGGCCAGCGCCGTGAGCACCCTGCTGGCGCACAATCCCGGGCTGCCCCAGCACCGGCTGCCGGTCTCCTGGCGGCTGCCGCACTCGGCGGCCGAGCTGGTCTCGGAGGCGTTCTACCCGTACACGCCGTTCCGCAGCGGCACGGGCCCCGGCGACCGCCGGCTCGCGTTCGACGCGCCTGCCGACGGCTCGCCCTGGGACGCGGTGCTGGACGAGGCGGCGGCTGCGGGGTGGGGCCTGCTGGAGCTGCCCGCGGCGCGCACACCGCGCACCGATCCGGAGGCCGTGGCGGCGGTGGCCCGCCTCGTGCACCGGATGCTGGAGCGGGAGGGGCGCACGCACGGCGAACGGGACGGGGACGGCGGCGGCACGGTCCTGGGCCCCGAGCGGATCGCCGTGGGCACCGCGCACCGCGACCAGGCGGCGGCGGTCCGCGCGGCCCTGGCCGCGTACGCGGAAGCCGAGGGCGACGGGCGCGCCGCCCGGGTCACCGTGGACACGGCCAACCGGTTGCAGGGCCGGGAGTTCGACGTCACGGTCGTTCTCCACCCGCTGTCCGGGCGGCCGGACGCGACCGAGTTCCATCTGGAGACGGGGCGGCTGTGCGTGCTGGCGTCCCGGCACCGGCACGCGTGCGTGGTGGTGTGCCGCGCGGGCGTCGCCGAACTGCTGGACGACCATCCGGCGACAGAGCCGGTCCAGCTGGGCCCCGCCTCCTTCGCGCCGGACGGCTGGGAGGCCCACCAGGCGGTGCTCTCCCACCTGGCGGAGCACAGGGTTCCGCTCGCCTGACCGGCTGCCTGCTCCCGGGGGCCCGGGGCCCGACTGCGGCTCCCGGGCCTGGGACCGGGCCCGGTCCCAGGCCCGGGACCGGGTCCTCGGCGGACGGCTGCGGACGGCTGCCGGACGGCTGCCGCACGGTTGCGGACGGCTGCCGCACGGTTGCGGACGGCTTGTCCTGGACCCGTGCGGCGGCGGGGGTGCCGGGCGCACAATGGGGGGCGGCCCACGACCTTGGAGGTATGTACATGTCTGAGCCGCACTCGGCTCCGGACCCTTCGCGCTCCTCCGCCGGGGGAAGCGGCGGCGGTCCCCGGTACCGCCGCCCCGCGCCCCTGCTGTTCGAACCGTCCGATGCGGCCCCGGACGACGAGCACTTCTTCGGGCTGGAGTCGCTCACCGACCCCAACGAGCTGCTGGACCGCTCGACGGAGCTTGTGCACGCGTTCCGGGCCGCCGCCGACCGCGCCCAGGAGTACCAGGCCTCGGCCGCGGCGCAGCTCGCCGACCCGCAGCGCTTCGACAAGCTGCCCGACGCCGCCATCGCGGACCGCGGCGGGTGGACCGAGGAGTACGCGCGCAAGATGATCGAGTTCGGTCAGGACCTGCTCAGGAACCGGGTGCCCGGCACGCAGCCGCCGCCTCAGGGCTGAGCCGGCGCTCGGCCGGTGGGCTCCGGTGGGCTCCGGTGGGCTCTGGTGGGTGACGTCGGACGCCGGTGGGCGCGCGACCGTGCAGGTGGGAAGGGTGCAGGTGGGAAGGGTGCCCGCCGGAATTATCGATTTCCGGTTCACCGGATCGGGGTGTTAAGGTCTACGACGTCAGCAGGCGCCGCTAGCTCAGTTGGTTAGAGCAGCTGACTCTTAATCAGCGGGTCCGGGGTTCGAGTCCCTGGCGGCGCACAGACAGATGAAGGCCCTCCGTGAAAGCGGGGGGCCTTCGTCGTCTGAGCGCGGCCCCGGCGCCGGGCGGGGCCGCGCTCAGCCGCGGAGGACGCGGATCTCCCAGTCGCCGTCCGCCGTGCGCCCCGTGACCTCGACACGGACGGCCTCGGCGGGCTCTGCCCAACTCTCCCCCACCCCCAGAGGGGCGTCGGCGAGTTTGCTGCGCACGGAGGTCTGGCGGCAGGCGGAGGTGTCGGGGTGCCCGTCGGCGACCTCGATGGGGCCGTGGGTGGAGGGGGTGTCGCTGCTGACCCGGTAGACCAGCAGGCCCTCGGAGCACGCGTGGCTGTCGTTGCCGGCGCGTTCGCGGACCTCCATGGCCAGGGCGCGGTTCTCACCGGTGCGCAGGACGACGAGGCGGACGCCGTCGGGCCCCGCGGCACGCCGGGAGGGCGCCGCCAGCGCCCGGAGGGTGTAGCGGGCCTGCGGGGGCGCGCCGCCGGTGACGGGCACGCATCTGACATTGGCTCGTTCCAGCCAGCCGAGCTTCCACTTGTGCCAGCCGAAGGGCTCGGGGGCCAGTCCGAACTGGCTGCCCATGAGGTCCCAGTCGCCGACGCGGGTGTCCCAGTCGGCCTTGCCGTCGGCGGGGCGTTGGTAGAGATCGGGCAGGTCGAAGAGGTGACCGGTCTCGTGGGCGAGGACGTTGCGGTCGGGCGGGCTCTGTTCGAACACCGTGACGAGACGGTTCAGCTCGGTCCCGTCTGCGGTGATCGGCTCATCAAGATTGACCACTTTTGTCGCATCGGAGTCCACACCGGGGGCGTCGGGGTCGGCGATGAGGTAGACGACGTCGTAGCGGGCCAGGTCGACGTACGGATCAACGGCCCCCACAGCGTCGTGCAGATAGGAAAGACGCAGGTCAGCGTCCCAGTCGCGCTGGATGCCGTAGGACGCGGCCGGCTTGGGCATCTCGATCCAGCGGTCCACCGGACGCGGACGCAGGCGGAATTTTCCGTAACTCGCCCGCGAAAAGAAGTCGGATGTGGCCGGGAAATGGTCGTTCACAAGCTCTCGAGGGGTGGCCATGGGGGTCGCATCGGGGAAAGAGAGAAAGAGAAGGGCGGCATCGAGCGTCCCTTCGGGGCGCGGATAGGAGGCGTTCCAGGTGTCCAAACCCAACGAGTGGTGCGCTTCGGTGCGTGGCAGCGCGCACGGCGCGCCGGCCGCAACGGCTCGCACGGGCCCGGCGACGAGCCCCACCCCCATGAAGGCGGTCAACGCCATGACGATCGCTCCCACCCGGTGCCGCATGCCGGGGCCCAGCCGTCCGCGCCCGTGGGCCGGACGGCCGCGGGCCGAACTGTTAACACCCCCGGGTACCGACGCAGGCGCCACGTGGAGACCTCACCGGAAAAGGAACGGCGGACCCTCACCACCCTCCCGTCGTATGTCCGGCTCTGCACCGTTTCGGTAGTCCAGTCGAGTCAACCGCAGTATGACTACTCTTCGTAACGCTCGGTCGTTAGCGGTCAGGGGACTGGCAGCACTGGCGCCGAAACGGTCAGCCTCGCACGCACACCCCTCCCCGGCCGCTCCCGTGACCGGCAACGGCAGCGGAGACACTGGCTCCGCTCTTGCACCAACCTCTATGATCGGCACATTTCCAGCGCGGATCCTCCCCTGGGCGGCCTACGGGCAGCCGGCCGACCGATCCGCACGAGACGAGCCCCCCGCGGAGCGATCGGTGAACGGACCCCTCGAAGGACCGGGCAAAGACTCCGGCGAAGCCCTCGTAACGCAACCCCAGACCATCACGGAAAGTAGCCACAAGCGCTGGCGACGGCGCGCACACCACGGGCACAGCGAGAGCGACTTCCGGGCCGCCTTCCACGCGGCGCAGCTGCCGATGGCCATCGTCGACCCCCACGGCCGCGTGCTGACGGCCAACCGCGCGCTGGGCACCCTGCTCGGCGCCGATCCGCAGCGCCTGACCGCACGTCCCCTCGCCGAGCTGGCGGGCCTCGGCCTGGACGGGCGGGTGCGCAGCGCCTACCACGAGGCACTCCAGGGACGCACCGAGCGCATGTCGTGCACCCGCAGGCTCAAGCACGCCGACGGTCACACCCTCTGGGCGGAGATCACCGTGACGCCCACCGCGCACGGCAACGAGGCCCTGCTCTCCATCGCGGACATCAGCGAACGCCGCGACCTGCAGGAGCGGCTGCGCCACCTCCAGATGCACGACCCGGTCACGAGGCTGCCCAACCGCACCCTGTTCTTCGAACGGCTGGCCGGGGCCCTGGCCGACTCGGCGACCGGCAGAACCGGCCTGTGCTATCTCGACCTGGACGGTTTCAAGGCCGTCAACGACACCCTCGGGCACCGCGTGGGGGACAGCCTGCTGGACGCGGTCGCGCAGCGGCTCACCCAGTGCGCCGAGTCCCGCGGCGGCGACGACGGCGGACACCTGGTGGCACGGCTCGGCGGCGACGAGTTCGCGCTGCTCGTCGAATCGTCCACCGGAACCGAACAGGTGACCTCACTCGCCCAGTCGGTGCTCGCCGCGCTCCAGCGCCCGTTCGACCTGGCCGGGCAGCGCCTCGCGGTCTCCGCCAGCATCGGCGTCGTCGAACGCGAGACGGCCGGCACCACCCCCACCGAGCTCATGCAGGCGGCCGACACCACGCTGTACTGGGCCAAGGCCGACGGCAAGGCCCGCTGGACCCTCTTCGATCCCGAGCGCAACGCCCACCGCATGACCCGCCAGGCCCTCTCCTCCACGCTGCGCCGCGCCGTGGAACGCGGCGAGTTCGTGCTGGAGTACCAGCCCATCGTCGGCTTCTGCGACGACGTGCTGCGCGGCGTCGAAGCCCTCGTGCGCTGGCGCCACCCGCAGTTCGGGATGCTGAGCCCCGACCGGTTCATCGGACTGGCCGAGGAGAACGGTGCCATCGTGCCGCTCGGCCGGTGGGTGCTCCAGGAGTCCTGCCGCCAGGCACGGCGCTGGATGCTCGCCCACCCAGGACCGCCGCTGTACGTGAGCGTCAACGTGGCGGTGCGCCAGGTGTGGGACTCCGACCTGGTACGGGACGTCGCCGAGATCCTCCAGGAGACCGGGCTGCCCGCCCACCTGCTCCAACTGGAGCTGACCGAGTCGGCGGTGATGGGCTCGGCCGGACGCCCTCTCCAGGCGCTCCAGGCGCTCTCGGAGATGGGCGTCCACATCGCCATCGACGACTTCGGCACCGGCTACTCCAACCTGGCCTACCTCAGCCGCCTCCCGGTGCGCGCCCTCAAGCTGGACGGCATGTTCGTGCGCGGATTCCGCACCGCCCGGCACCAGAACCCGGCGGACGAGACGATCGTGACGGCCCTGGTGCAGCTGGCGCACAAGCTGGGCCTGACCGTCACCGCCGAGTGCGTGGAGGGCCCGGCGCAGGCCGAGCGGCTGCGCAGGATCGGCTGCGACACCGGCCAGGGCTGGCACTACGCCAAGCCGATGGAGGCCGACCGGATCGCCGAGCTGCTGGCGTGGTCCGTTCAGGCCGCGGGCAGCGCGTAGGCGTCGGCGATCAGCTCCAGGGAGCGGACCCGCGCCTCGGGCGCGTGCGCGTTCGCCGTGAGCATCAGCTCGTCGGCGCCGGTCCGCTTCACCAGCGCGTCCAGCCCCTCGCGCACGGCGTCGGGCGTGCCGTAGGTGACGTTGCCCAGCCAACTGTCGACGAAGTCCCGCTCCACGGGGCTGAACGAGTGAGCCTCCGCCTCCTCCGGGGTCGGGATCAGACCGGGGCGCCCGGTCCGCAGCCGCACCATCGACAGGGCCCCCGTCAGCACCTGGCGGTAGGCCTCCTTCTCGTCGTCGGCGGCCAGCGCCGACGCACCGATCAGCGCGTACGGCTCGTCCAGCACGGCGGAGGGCCGGAAGGTCTCGCGGTACAGGTCCAGCGCGGGCAGCGTGTTGGCGGCCGAGAAGTGGTGCGCGAACGCGAACGGCAGCCCGAGCTGCCCGGCCAGCTGCGCGCTGAACCCGGAGGAGCCCAGCAGCCACACCGGCGGCCGGTGCGCGTCCGCCCTCGCCTCGGCGCCCTGGGCCTGCACAGGCCCGGGTACGGCGTGGATACGGGCGTAGCGGTGCCCTTGGGGGAAGTCGTCGTCCAGGAAGCGGATCAGCTCCGCGAGCTGCTGCGGAAAGTCCTCGGCGCCCTCGCGCAGCCGCTCGGTGCGGCGCAGCGCGGCGGCCGTCGCGCCGTCGGTACCCGGCGCACGGCCCAGGCCCAGGTCGATCCGGCCCGGGGCCAGCGCCTCCAGCGTGCCGAACTGCTCGGCGATGACCAGCGGCGCGTGGTTGGGCAGCATCACACCGCCCGAACCCAGGCGCACGCGGCTCGTGTGTGAGGCCAGGTGCCCCAGGATGACGGCCGGCGAGGAACTGGCCACGCCCGGCATCGAGTGGTGCTCGGCGACCCAGTAGCGGGTGAAGCCGCGGGCGTCCGCCAGCGCCGCCTGCCGGGTCGAGGCCGCCAGCGCGTCGCTCGCCGTATAGCCCTCGCCCACGTTGACCAGGTCGAGGACGGAGAGGGGCACGGGGGCCGAACCCCGCGCCTCACCCCGTATCCCGGGCCCCTGGTGCCCGCTGCCCTGTGCGTCCTCGCCTTGGTGGCCCACGATGGCTCGCCTTCCTCGCGCGTACGGATACGCGGGCCTGACCCGCCCCGAAGGGATAGGGGTGCAGCACCCACGGGCCGGTACAACACCTCGGAAGGCGCCTGTCTTCCCGGGCGGCCCAGCAGGCCGGACCGGCCACGGGCCGACCCCCGACCAGTGAGGGCCAACCCCGACCAGTGAGGGCCGACCCCCGGCCGGTGAGGGCCGACCCCCGGCCGGTGAGGGCCGTCCCCCGACCGGGCCGGGCCGACACCCGGCCGGTGAGGGACCGGTCAGGGCCGGACCCCGGCCGGTGAGGGAGCGGTCAGGCGAAGAGGGCGCCCAGTGCCGGGCAGCGCGCCTTGACGTCCAGCAGGCGCAGGCCCTCCTTCGCCGTCACCTGGTTGGCCGTCAGCACGGGCTTGCCCAGCTCCGCCTCCAGCGCGGGAATGTGGGCCGCGGTGTGCAGGGCGGTGTCCGGCAGCAGCACCGCCTCGGCCTCCGGATGGTCGCCGCCCCTGGCCAGGGCCAGCACCTCCGCCTCGCCCCAGGTGCCCACCTCGGCCGCGGTGATGATGCCGCTGCCGCGCATGGCGACGACCTCGGCCCCGGCCGCCCGCAGGAAACCCCGGAACAGGTCGGCCACGTCCTCCGGATAGGTCGCCGCGATACTGACCCGCTCGAGGCCGAGATCGCGCACCGCATGGGCGAAGGCGAAGGAGGTGCTGGAGGCCGGCAGCCCCGCCGTCTCCCCCAGCTCCCGCACCTGCTCGTGCGCGCCGTCCCAGCCGAAGACGAAGCTCGCGCTGGTGCAGGCCCACACCACGGCCTGGATGCCGTGGCCTTTGACCTCCTCCACCTTCGCGGCGAGCCGGCCGGCGGAGCCCATCTCCAGCAGGGCGTCCACCCGGTGTGCGTCCTCGCCGATGTCGGTGTGCACCAGCGGCAGCCGCACCTCGGTGCCCGCCTCGGCGAGGATCCGCTCCAGCCTCGGATAGTCGTCCTCGGCCGAATAGCCGGGGTAGAGGAATCCGACCGCCGGGGCCGATGCCGCCTGTGCCATCTACGCCTCCTGTGAGAGCTCGCAGCTGTCGCCGCTGTGATGTGGGTGCTGGGGATGACTCCCCGGGCACTGTCAGGCACCCGGGTCTCGTCGGACCACGGGCCCCGTGAGGCCCGGGTCCGGTCAGGTCGCGGGGCAGGTCGAGCCCCTGGCCCGGTCAGGCCGAGGGTTGGGCCCCCGGTCCGGTCAGGCCGGGGGTTGGGCCCCCGGTCCGGTCAGGCCGGGGGTTGGGCGCCGCCGCCCCACTCGTCCGGGTGAAGGGACTGGCCGTAGCCGAGGTCGGCGGGCCCCTCCAGCGGCTCGGCGGGCTCGGTGCCCGCACCCGCGAGCGCGGCCTCCGGCTCGTGCTCCACCGACTGGTCCTCCGGCTCCACCAGGCCGTCCGTCTCGTGCGCGAGCGGCTGGGTGGCGATCGAGGACGTCATGGCGGCAGGACCGCGCCGGGCGACCGGGTCGAGCAGCGCCTGGTAGGGGCCGACCGCCTCCTTGCCGACGGCGCGCAGCGCCGCCCACATGGTCACCTGGTTGGCGGAGAGCACCGGCATCCGCAGCTCGGCCTCCAGCTGCGGGATCACGTCGTAGGTGGGCAGGTTGGTGCAGGAGATGAACAGCGCGTCGGGCGCGTCCACCACCGCTTCCCGCGCCATGTCGACCACGTCCCGGTACGGCACCCGCCAGATGTGCCGGGTCAGCCCCAGGTAGCAGCGGCCGCTGATCCCGATGCCGGCCTCGTCCAGGTAGTCCTCCAGCGAGTCGGTCACCGACTTCGTGTAGGGGGTGACCAGGGCGATCCGCCGGGCGTCGATCTCCCGCAGTGCCTCCAGCAGGGCGCCCGAGGTGGTGAGCGAGGGGATCTCGCCGGCGTCGGCCATGGCCGAGGTCATGGCCCGCTCACCAGCCGTGCCCCCCACGAAACTCCCGGACGTACAGGCGTAGGCCACCACTTCGGGGGCCACGGCACTGAGCGCCCGTACCGCCTCACGGAGCGTCTCGTGCTCGCTGACCAGGCGGGCGAGGTCCAGGCTGACCTCGACGGGGACGAACGGGGTACGGGTCAGATGCAGGGACACGTCGTCCGGCACCCAGCGCCAGAGTTCGCGGTCCAGTGCGAAGTCGAAGGGAGCGACGATTCCCACGCCGCGCTGCGGCAGCGGTCCGCCGAGGAAGGAGACGTCCATTTTCGGGCCCCAAAAGAACGGAGGGGAATGGCTCATGGCCAGAAGGCCCCTGAGTCAAGGGAAGTCAAGGAACCACAAGAACTGCAAAGCCGGTCAGAAGCCGGGACGCCGGGGCAGATGTCTTTGTTGACGAAGGTAGTTTCCGCTCCCTACCGTGGTCAATCCCGCCATCTGAGGCTGGTTCCCGTCCCTCGTCGGCTCACACCTTCAGCCAACCGTCCCTGCGTTTCGAAACGGTTTCCTGCCTATGTCCGAAACCTGCGTTCTTGTCCTCGATGCCGAGCCGCTGCCGCGACTCGACAGGCTGGCGGGGCGCGCACGCGTCGTCCACGCCGACGAGAAGACGCTCGCCGAGCAACTGCCCGCCGCCGACGTCCTGTTGGTCTGGGACTTCCTCTCCGACGCGGTCCGCCACGCGTGGCCGGGCGACGGCCCGCGGCCACGCTGGGTGCACACCCCCAGCGCCGGAGTGGACCGGCTGCTTCCGGAACTGGCCGACGCGCGCGACACCGTCATCACGAATGCCAGAGGCGTCTTCGACCGGCCGATTGCCGAATACGTCCTGGGCCTCGTACTAGCCATGGCCAAGGATTTCCGTGGCACTTGGGAATTGCAACGACAGAGGCGTTGGCGGCACCGGGAGACATTCCGCGTCGGCGGAAGTCGCGCGACGGTCGTCGGTTCGGGGCCGATCGGCCGGGAAATCGGCCGCGCACTCCTGGCACTCGGTGTCAATGTAGACCTCGTCGGCCGGACCGCGCGGGACAACGACCCCGAATTCGGGCACGTCCACGCCACCGCCTCCCTCCCCCACCTCGTCGGCGACGCCGACTGGGTCGTGTGCGTGGCACCGCTGACACCCGAGTCCGCGGGCATGTTCGACACCGCCATGTTTGCGCGCATGAAGCCCGAAGCGCACTTCGTGAACGTCGGCAGGGGCCAGCACGTCGTCGAGGACGACCTGGTCGACGCCCTCCTGGAGCACCGGATCAGGGGAGCGGCCCTCGACGTGTTCGCGGAGGAGCCCCTCCCCGCCGACAGCAGGCTGTGGGACGTCCCCGGGCTGCTCATCTCCCCCCACATGTGCGGCGACACCCTCGGCTGGCGCGACGACCTCGCCGAACAGTTCCTCGACAACTACGACCGCTGGGAGAGGGGCCAACCGCTGCTCAACGTCGTCGACAAGCGCCTCGGCTACGTCCCCACGGCCCCCGCGGCCGCCACTGCGCCTGCCGGACCGGCAGCACCGCAGCCCTGAGCCCCTGCGGGCGCCCCGCCAGGACCCGTCCACGGGCCCGGCGGGGCCCGGCATCGGCGTTGTCGGGGCCCCGCCAGACCGGGGCCCCTCGGTTCGGGCGGCCCGTCGGGGGCCGCCCGGTCTCTCGGGAGGTTTCGTCATGTCCGATCTCACCGCCCTGACCGCGACCCAGCTCGCGGCGGGCTACGAAACGGGGGACTTCTCCCCCACCGAGGTCACCCGGGCGGCGCTGGAGCGCGCGGCGGAGACGCAGGAGCGGGTCAACGCCTTCGTCCGCATCGACCAGGAAGCCGCGCTGCGCCAGGCCGAGGAGTCCACGGACCGGTGGCGCCGCGGTGAGCCGCTGGGCCCCGTCGACGGGGTGCCCGTCACCGTGAAGGACATCCTGCTCCAGCGCGGCGGCCCCACGCTGAAGGGGTCACAGGCCGTCTCCGGCGACGGGCCCTGGGACGAGGACTCGCCCTCGGTCGCCCGGCTGCGCGAGAACGGCGCCGTCTTCCTCGGCAAGACGACGACCCCCGAGTTCGGCTGGAAGGGCGTCACCGACAGCCCCCGCCACGGAGCGACCGGCAACCCGCACGCGCCCGACCGCACGGCGGGCGGCTCCAGCGGCGGCAGCGCGGCTGCCGTGGCGGCCGGTGCGGGGCCGCTCTCGCTCGGCACGGACGGCGGCGGGTCCGTCCGCATCCCCGCCTCCTTCTGCGGCATCTTCGCGCTGAAGCCCACCTACGGGCGCGTGCCGATCTACCCGGCGAGCGCCTTCGGCACCCTCGCGCACGTCGGCCCCATGACGCGGGACGCCGAGGACGCGGCGCTGCTGATGGACGTCATCAGCAGCCCGGACCCGCGCGACTGGTCCCACCTGGGGCCCGTGTTCCACAGCTTCCGCGGCGCGCTCGCGGCCGGCGCCGAGGGGGTGCGGGGGCTGCGCGTCGCCTACTCCCCCGACTTCGGCGGGCGGGTCCGGGTGGCCCCCGACGTCGCGGCAGCCGTGCGCAAGGCCGTGGACCTGCTCGAATCGCTCGGCGCGGTCGTGGAGGAGACCGACCCCCCCTTCACGGACCCCGTCGATTCCTTCCACACCCTGTGGTTCAGCGGCGCCGCACGCGTCACGCAACATTTCAGCCATGATCAGCGGGCGGGGCTGGATCCCGGCCTGCGGGAGATCTGCGAGGACGGCGCGGCGCGCAGCGCGCTCGACTACCTGGCCGCCGTCGACGAGCGCATGGCGCTCGGCGCACACATGGGTGCCTTCCACGGGCGGTACGACCTGCTGGTGACGCCCACCATGCCGCTGACCGCCTTCGCGGCGGGCGTCGAGGTGCCGGAGGGGTCCGGGATGCGGCGGTGGACGGAATGGACGCCCTTCTCCTATCCGTTCAACATGACGCAGCAGCCCGCGGCGTCGGTGCCGTGCGGGGCGGATGAGTGGGGGTTGCCTGTGGGAGTACAACTTGTCGGGGCTCGGCACGCGGATGCCCTCGTGCTGGGTGCTGCGCACGCTCTGTTCGAGAGCGGCATCACCTCCGAGGTCCCCTCCGCCTTGTGACCTCCCCGGGGCTGCGCCCCTGGCCCCCCATGGTCTTCCCCTTCTTTCGTGAGGGTGCCCTCGGCCGTGGTGGGGGCTCCGCCCCCAAACCCCCGGGGCCTCGCCGGCCAGGCG
>NZ_JASKYT010000180.1:0-15574 GCF_041028275.1 Streptomyces sp. PU-14G | reverse complement strand
GGCGTGGGGGACTCCGTGTCTCCGCCGCAGGGAGGCGGTTCCGTCGGATCACCCGACTCGGAGGGATCCGGGTGCGAGGGGCGGGGTCCCGGCCGTCCCGGGCCGGGCGCGTCACCCTCGTGGTCGGAGCCGCTCCCCGGGCGGCTGCCCGCGTTCTTGCCGCGCTCCTTTTCCGCCGCCCTGCCCCCGCCCTTCTTGTCGCCCTTCTCGCCGCCCGTCCTCTTGCCGCTGCTCCCACCGGCCGGGAGGACACCCTCACCGTCGGGTACCGCGTGGGTGCCCTCGCGGTAGAAGCGGAGCCAGGCAAGCACCGTGCGCAGGTAGGCGTCGGAGTGGTTGTAGCTGAGGATGGCCCGGCGCAGCCCCGGTGCGCGGGTCAGGTCGCGGCCGTCGGCGCACAGGTAACGGCCGGCGGCCAGCGCCGCGTCATGGATGTTGTGGGGGTCCTTTCTGCCGTCCCGGTTGCCGTCGGAGGCCCAGGCTCGCCACGTGGAGGGGATGAACTGCAGGGGGCCGACGGCACGGTCGAACGCGTCGTTCCCGTCCAGGGCGCCGCCGTCCGTGTCCGTGATGCGGGCGAACCCGTTCCCGTCGAGCACGGGGCCGAGGATCGGCCGGCGGGTGGTCCCGTCGGACCGTACGTCGCCGCCGCGGGCCTGCCCTGACTCCACCTTGCCGATGGCGGCCAGCAGTTCCCAGGGCAGCCCGCACCCCGGTGTGGTCGAGGCCAGTGACTTCTCGGCCTGCTGGTAGGCGCGGAGGACGGTGGCGGGGATGCCGGAAGCAGCCACGGTCGCGATGCTGCTCGCACGGGCCGCGAGTCGGCCGGACGCCCCGTCGAGGGGCGGCAGTTCGGTGTGGTACGAACCGTCGTCGGCGGCGCCTGTCGGTGCGGGGGCGCGGTGCGCGTCCCACGGGGCGCGGGCGTCCCCGGCGCCGACGACGCCTGGAGCCTGCGAGGCCGTCAGCGCGGCGACCGCGACCACGGCGAGTGCGGTGCCCGCCGTGCCCCGTCGCAGCCTCACGCGCCCGCGGCTGCCGGGCCGCACCACGCGGTCGCAGGCCGCCGTGTGTCTGCCCCGTCGGGGCCGTGGGGACGTGTTCTTCCCGTCCTGCTGCGTCATGGCCGTCCTTCAGCTGAGGGTGTCGATGGCCGCGATCTTCCACGCGCCGTCCTGCCGTACGGCGTTGACCGCGAGCATGGCGCCGGAGTAGGTGGCGTCGCCCTCCGCCCCACCGTCCGCCTTCTTCTGGTCCGGCTTCTTCTGGTCCGGCTTCTTCTCGTCCGGCTTCGCCTTCTCCTCGCCCCGCGCTCCGGTGCGGGCGCTGTGCTGGTCCGCGAACAGGAGGACCCGTGCGCGGTCGCCTTCGAGTGCGGTGACCGCGCTGTCGGTGACGGTCGTGGTCAGCACGAGCTTCTGCTCGCGGCCCTGTTTCCTGACGGCGGCGAGCAGTTCGCGGTGCTGTTCGACGGCCTTCCCCGTCAGGAGACGGCGCGCCGCGTCCTCGTTCTTCTCCGGCTTGGCGTGGTCGTAGGAGAAGAGCGCGTTGACGGCGCTGGTGACCTCGCCCTTGACCTGGCTCGTACGGGCGGCGTCCGCGAGGGCGGTGTTCCGCGCGGACGCCGCGTCCCGCAGGCCCGCGGCCTCGGTCGCCGCCCAGGCCGCGAAGCCGCCGAGCAGGAGGGTGAGCGCGGCACAGACCAGCAGCAGCCCGCGCCCACGCGGTGCCCGCCCCCGTACGTGCCGGGCGAGCCGGGCGACCAGGGCCAGGGGCACGGGTGTGCGCCTGACGCGGTCGTCGGCACGCGGTGCGTCGGCGGCCGGCTCGGCGTCGGCGGCCGACTCGACGTCCCGCGAGGTGGCGTCGCGGAGCTTCTCGGCACCGGAATCGTCGACGCGGGGTTCGTCGGTGCGGGGTTCGTCGGTGCGGGGCCGGTCGGCCCGAGGTCCGTCGACGCGGGGCTCCGGTCCGGGCGTCGGCTGCGGGCGGTCCGGCTGGGGCCGGCCCGTGCGCGGCCGGTCGGCGAGGCGGCGGCGGCGGTTGACGAGGTGGCGGGTGGTGGACATGGGTGCTGCTCCTCGCTCGGTCAGCCGCGCTCGTCCGGTGCGGTGGCGGAGTAGCCGACCGGCACCTGGGCGAGGGCGCTGAGTTTCCAGCCGTCCTCGGTGCGGGTGAGTTCGCCGCGCATCCGGGTCTGTTTGGTCGCGGGCTTTTCCTTGGGCGCCTTGACCGTGGTCCGTACCGCGACGAGCACACCGGCACGGCCGGCGCGCTCGTCGAGCTCGGCGACGGCGCTGGAGAGGATCCGCGCCGACGTGACGGTCTTGGCCTCGCGGATCTGCTTCTCGAACCCCTTGCGGCCCTTCTTCAGTTGGCCGCGCAGCTCGCCGGTGGTGGACTCCTCCCAGGAGTCGAGTCCCGCCTCGATCTTCCGGTGGTCGAGGGTGTTGAGGTTCTGCACCGCCTGTTCGCCCGCCGAACGCACCTCGTCGCGGGTCGCGGCGTACGCCAGGGTGTCGTCGTGCGCGGCGCCGTACCAGGAGAAGCCCGCCCACACGGCAGAGCACAGCGCCGCGAAGGCCAGGGCGAGCGCCGCCGTGCGGAGGGGGCCGGCGTCCGTGAGCCGCCGGGCTCGTCCGCGCTTCGCCCGCGTCGCCTCGGACACCTCGTTCCCGCCCTCCGTCCGTGCCGCTTCCTTGTCCGCCTCGGGCGCGTCGGCCTCCCTCTTGGGTGCGTCGGCATCCACCTTGGGCGCGTCGGCCTCCGCCTCGGGTGCGTCGGCAGCTGTCTCGGGTGCGTCGGCAGCTGTCTCGGGTGCGTCGGTCATCAGCCTCACCTGGCCTTCATCTCGACGATCCGCCAGTCGCCGTGGTCGCGGTGTGCGGTGACGGAGAGCTGCGCGGCGGCGTGGGTGGGCTCGTGGCCCTCGCGGCTCGTGGTCTGGTCGAGGAAGACGAGGAGTTCGGCGCGGTCCGAGCGCAGCCGGGTCACCCCCACATCGACGACACGGGTGGCGAGCGTCAGCTTCTGCTCCCGCGCCCGCTTCGTCACCTGGGCGAACAGCGTCTCGTACTGGCGCGCCGCCTTCCCCGCGAGCAGGTCGTCGGCCGCCTGTTCGGTGCGGGCGAGACCCTCGGGGGTGTACGAGAAGATCCGGGAGAGCGCGTCACCGACCTCGCCCGAGGCCCGGCTGGTGGCCGCACGGTCGGTCAGCGCGGCGTTGCGGGCCGCGTCGCTGCCCGTCAACTGGGCCGCCCTCACGAGGAAACCGGTCCCGGCGACGAGCGCCAGGACGAGCACCGCCACCCCGTACCAGCGGGCCCGGCCACCTCCGATCAGGGCGAGCAGCCGTCCGATGCGGGGAAAGGTGGGGCGTCTCATCAGCGCTCCTCCCCCACCGGGACGGGGGCCAGCGAGGTGAGCTTCCACCCGTCGTCCGTCCGTTCGAGACCGGCCGCCATGCGCTTGCGGTCGGCGGCGGGCGACCCTCCCCGGGTCGTGGTCGTGATGCGTACGGTGGCGATCAGCTTGGCGGTGCCCGCCGTGTCGTCCAGGCCGGTGAGCGCCGCGTCGGTGACCCGTGCGCGGGCGCTGGTGCCGCGCTCCTCCAGGGTGTCGGCGCTCTTGTCCGCCTCGCGGCGCAGCTGGTCGCGGAGCGGTCCGGTGGTCGCGTCGCGCCACTCGCGCAGTCCGGCACCGATGTGTTTCACGTCGATGGAGTTGAGGGTGGTGAGGTGGGTTCGGCCGGCGGCGAGTGCCTGGTCGCGGGCGCGGGAGTAGGCGAGGTCGTCGTCGGTGTGCGCGCTCCAGTAGAGCCATCCCGAGGCCGCGCAGAACAGCAGCGCGGCGAGCAGCGCTCCGGCCAGCCAGGCTGCCCCGCGCGGCCGTTGCGGCGCGCCGGTGACCTCCCCGCTGGAGGCCCCGGCAGCCTTCTCGTCCGCAGTGACCTCGCCGGCAACACTTCCGCCGCCAGCGGCCTCGTCTGCGTCGGCCTCGTCTGCGGCGGCCTCGTCCGCGACGGTCCCGCCGGCAGCGGCCTCGTCCGCGACGGCCTCGCCGGCAACGGCCTCGTGCGCGGTGGTGTCCTCCCCCGTCGGGTCCGGTCCGGTGTCCGCCCGGCCCTGTACCTCGGTGCTCACTGGTTCTCCTCCCCTGGTTTCAGTCCGAGCAGGCCGGCCATGCCGCGGGGCTGTGGTGCTCCGTCGCCGGAGCGGGCGGTCAGCCGGTCGGCGTGGTCGCGGGCGAGGGAGCCCGGGCGCGCGGGTGCCGGCAGCGGGCCGCCCGTGGGGGCGTTGGCGGAGCCGCGTACGTTCTTGCCGGTGGAGGGCGGGGAGGCGCAGTGTGCGCGCTCGTTGAGCGGCGGGGCCTTGCCGGTCTCCAGGCCGTTGCGGTAGCGGGTGCCCTCGTACCCGTCCGTGCACGGCAGGGGGTCGAAGAAGGCGAGTGACATGCCGAAGGTGGCGCCCTTCTTGGTGATGGCGGTGGAGCCGGCGGCGGCCACCCGGGGCAGGGTGACGAGGAGTTCCTCGATGCCGCGCTGCCGGGTGAGGGCGAGCTCGGAGGTGGTGGTGAGGTTGGCGAGCAGCACGCTGAGGCTGGGGTCGAGGTCGCGCAGCAGCCCTGTCACCTGGGTCGCGGCGCCCGGGGTGCGGGCGATGAGGCGGCGCAGGTCGGGGTCGGACTTCTTCAGCTGTGCGAGGAGTTCCTGGGCGCCGGTCGCGAAGTCGCGCAGTGCCTCGTCTTCTTCGCGCTGGGTGCGCAGCACGGTCTCCGCGTCGACGATCAGTCCGGTGGTCTCGGGGGCGGCTGCGTCGGCGGAGTCGAGGAACTCGCTGCCCGTCTCCAGCAGGACCTCCAGGTCGTCGCCGCGGCCTTCGAAGGTGGTGCCGAGCTCGTCGATGACGGTGCGGAGTGCGTCGTGCGGGACGGAGGAGACCAGGTTGTCGACGCTGCTGAGCACCTTGGTCGGCGGCGCGGGCAGGTCGGTGTCGGCCTGCCGGATGACGGAGCCCTCACGCAGGTAGGGGCCCTTTCGGGTGCTGGGGCGCAGGTCGATGTACTGCTCGCCGACGGCCGAGAGGTTGGCGACGACGGCGTCGAGCTCGTCGGGGATGCGGGGCGCCGAATTGTCGATCTTCAGTTGGGCGGCGACCCCGGTGTCGGTGAGGTCGATGGTGCCGACCCGCCCCACGGACACGCCCCGGTAGGTGACGTTGGCGTGCTCGTACAGGCCGCCGGTGCGGGCGAGTTCCACGCGGACGGTGTAGTAGTCGCGCAGCCCCACGTAGCGGCCCACGTCGGCGTAGCGGACGCCGATCAGGCCGAGGACGAGGACGGCCAGGACGAGGAAGGCGATGTTCTTGACGAGGACGGCGCGGGTCAGCATCACCGCTCACCCCCGGCCGCGTCGGGTGCCGTGGTGACCGCGGGCAGCGGCAGCGCGGCGGGGCTGCCGCTGCCGGCGGCGCCGGGGTCGGTGGGGATCGGTTCCTCCTCCAGCGGCGGTCGCAGGGTGGTGCCGCGTGGTGCCGTCACGCGCAGGTAGAGATTGAGGTAGTCGCCTTTGACTCCGGTCAGGACCTCGTCCGTGAACGGGTAGGTGAACAGCACCTGGAGCGAGTCGGGCAGGTCCTGGCCCGAGTCGGCGAGGCGGCGCAGGGTCGGGGCGAGGGCCTTGAGATCGGCGACGATGTCGTCCTTGCTCCGGTTGACGGTGTCGACGGCGACGCCGGAGAGGGTGTCGAGGGAGCGCAGCATCGTCATCAGCTGCCCGCGCTGGTCCTCCAGCGTGGTCAGGCCGGGGCTGACCTCGGTGAGCACGGTGTTGATGCTCTTCTTGCGTGCGGCGAGGGTGGCCGAGAGCCGGTTGACGCCGTCGAGCGCGCCGGTGATGTCGTCCTTGTGCCGGTCGAGGTCGCTGACCAGCTTGTTGACGCGGCGCAGCATCGACCTCGCCTCCTCCTCGTTGCCGTCGAGGGCCTTGTTCAGTTCGGTGGTGATGGTCTTGAGCTGGCTGACCCCGCCGCCGTTGAGCAGCAGCGAGAGGGCGCCGAGCACCTCTTCGACCTCAGGGTTGCGGTCGGTGCGGGAGAGGGGGATGTGGGTGCTCTCGCCGCTGCCCGCGTGGTGTGCGGCGGGTCGGACGGGCGGCGTGCCGGACCGGCCTCCGGTGTCCTCGCCCTTCGGCGGGTCGAGGATCTGGACGTACTTCTCGCCCAGGAGGCTGGACTGTTCGATGCGCGCGTAGGGCGTCGCCGGGAGCCGCACCCGCCCGTTGAGGCGCATGGTGACCTTGGCCGTCCAGCCCTTCCTGCCGAGCGTGATCTTGGTGATCTTGCCGACGGTGACGTCGTTCCGCTTCACGGCGGACTGCGGAACGAGGCTGAGCACGTCGCGGAACTCGGCGGTCACCGTGTACGGGTGGTCGCCGAGGTCGGCGCCGCCCGGCAGCGGAAGGTCCTCGAGGCCACCGAACCGCGGCAGGTCCACGCCGCCGCTCAGCAGGGTGAGTCCCAGTGCGGTGGCCACCGCGGCGGCGGCCACGCCGGTGCCGGCCCGCACCGCCACGGCCCGTCTCCCCGCCCGTGCGCGGCTCATCCCTCCGCCCCCTCACCTGCGTCGGTCGTCTCGTCGGGTGTGCCGTAGACCGGTCCTGCCGGAGGCAGGGGGACGGTGGGCAGCCCCTCGCGCTCGCCGGGAGAGACGGGCACAAGTCCTGCCGTGCCGAAGGCGGCGGAGCCCTGGGCCGGCAGCAGGGGGCCGCCCATGCTCAGCTCGTTGATGTTGGCCCGGTTGTCGAGGGTGCCCTGGTCCGGGTTGTAGGCCTTGAGGAAGTTGCCCGCGGCCAGCGGCGCGGCGTCCAACGCCTCGGCGAGGGAGGCGCGCTGGTCGACGAGCGTCTGGGTGATCGGCGCCAGCTTCTTGACGTTCTTCTTGAGGCTGCCGCGGTTGTCCTCGATGAACTTCTTCACCTTGCCCAGCGCCGTACCGAGCTGGGCGAGGGCCTTGGCGAGGTTCTCCTTGTCCTCGGCGAGGAAGGTGGTCACGTCGGAGAGCTGCCGCTCCGCTGTGCGGACCCGGGTGTCGTTGCGCTTGAGCATACTGGTGAAGGACCGCAGGTAGCTGACGGTGGCGAACAGGTCGCCGCTGTTGCCGTCGAGTGTCTTGGCCGCCTTGCCGAACTCCTCGACGGACTCGCCGAGGGCCGCTCCGTTGCCGTTCAGGTTCTCGGCGCCGACGTCCAGCAGTTCGGACAGCGCGCCGTCGGAGTTGGCGCCCTCGGGGCCGAGCGCGTCGCTGAGCTCGGTGATGCTGGCGTAGAGCTGGTCCACCTCCAGCGGAACGGAGTTGCGCCCCGAGGGGAGGACGGCGGAGTCCGCCAGCTTGGGCCCCTTGGTGTAGGCGGGGGTGAGCTGCACGTAGCGGTCGGAGACCAGGCTGGGGGCGATGACGACGGCACGGGCGTTCGCCGGGACCTCGACGCCCTCGTCGATGCGAAGAGTGACCCGCACCTTCTTGCCGTGCGGTTCGACGGCCTCGACACGTCCGACGCGGACACCCAGCACCCGCAGGTCGGAGCCCTCGTAGACGCCGACGGCCCGCTCGAACCAGGCGGTGACGCGGGTGCCGTCCCGGCCGCCGAGCACGGTCGCGCCGCCGGCTGAGGCGCCGATCACCAGGGCGAGGACGGCCGCCAGGACGAGGCTGCGCCGACGCGGGCGCGTGATCCCGGTGCTCATCGGCTCCCACCTCCGGGTTTCGGCGGACGGCAGCCCGTCTCGGGCGGGGTGCCGGGCGGCAGGTACCGCTGGGGGACGAGGCCGCACAGGTAGCTGTCGAACCAGCGGCCGCTGCCCAGGGTGTTGCCGATGAGGCGGTAGTAGGGCCCCGCGACGGCGAGCGCGTCGTCGAGGCGTTGGCGGTTGTCCGCCAGCACGCCGGTGACCCGGTCGAGAGCGCGCAGCGTGGGGCCGAGCTGTTTGTTGTTGTCGTCCACCACCCCGGTCAGCTCGCGGCCCAGGTCGCGGGTGCCGGTGAGCAGTTGGTGGATGGCGCCGCGGCGGGCGCGGACCTCGGCGAGCAGCAGGTTGCCGTCGCTCAGCAGTGTGGTGAACTCGTCGCGCTGGCCCTTGAGGGTGCGGGTCAGTTTCTTGGCTCCGGCGAGCAGGTCGGCCAGCTCCGTGTCGCGGGAGGAGAGGGTCTGGGACAGCTTGGAGAGCCCTTTGGCGGCGCCGCGCACGTCGGCGGGTGTGTCGGCGAAGGTGTCGGAGACGGCCCGGAAGCTCTCGGCGAGCTGGGCGGAGTCGATCTCCTCGAAGGTGCGGCCGAGCCCGGTGAAGGCCTGCGTCACGTCGTAGGGGGACGTGGTGCGTCCGACCGGGATGCGCTTGTCCGGGTCCTGGGGACGGCCGCCCAGCGGATCGAGCGCGAGGTACTTCTCACCCAGCAGGGTGCGGATGCTGATGGCCGCCCTGCTGGCGTTGCCCACCCAGGTGTCCTTCACCCGGAAGGACACCGTGACCTTGGCGCCGTCCAGGGCGACCTCGGAGACCTCACCGACCTTGACGCCCGCGACCCGCACCTCGTTGCCGGAGCGCAGCCCGGCCGCCTCGGTGAAGTCGGCGGTGTAGGTGGTGCCGCCGCCGATCAGCGGCAGGTCGTCGGCACGGTAGGCGGCCGTGCCCAGCAGCGCGAGGAAGACCAGCCCGACCAGGCAGACGGCGATGGGGTTGCGCTCGGACATCGGTTTGACGCGCGGCATCCGCAGCCGCCTCGTGGCGCTCATCTTCGGCACCTCGGCTGGCTGATGCCGATGCCGGTGGGCGGCTCGCTGCCGTCCGTGGTGCCCAGTCCGCTGATCCGGGCCTCGCACAGGTAGGTGTTGAACCAGGAGCCGTAGGAGGCCGTTCTGGCGAGGGTGCGCATCTTCCGCGGCGAGGTGCGCAGGAACTTCTCGAACTGCGGTGTCCCTTCGTTCAGTTGGCCCGACAGCCTGCCCAGCTCGCGGATGTCCGCCTTGAGGGGCGCCCTGCCGTCTTCGAGCAGCCCGGCCGTGGTGGTGGCCAGCCCGCCCATGGCGCTGACGGCCTCTCCGAGGGGCTTACGGTCCTTGGCGAAGCCGGACACCAGGTCGCTGAGGCTGGTGACGAGTTCGTTGAAGTTCTCCTCACGCCGGTTGACGGTCTCCAGCACGGTGTCGAGGTTCTTGATGAGGGAGCCGATGACCTTGTCCTTGCGGGCGAGTGTGGTGGTCAGAGAGCTGATGTGGCCGACCAGCGAGGTCACGGTCCCGCCCTCGCCCTGGAGCACCTGGATGATCTCCCCGGCCAGCTGGTTGGTCTCCTTGGGCGACAGGCCTTCGAACAGGGGCTTGAAGCCGTTGAAGAGCTGGGTGAGGTCGAGCGCCGGTGTCGTGCGGCTGAGCGGGATGGTGCCGTCCGCCGCGAGGTTCCGCCCGACGGGGCCGCTGCCGCGCCGCAGGTCGACGTAGCGCTGGCCGACCATGTTGAGGTACTTCACCGAGGCGTGCACCGAGGCCGGGAGCCTGCGGCCCTTCTCGACGGAGAACCGCACCTCGGCGACGCGGCGGTCGACGACCGCGATGTGGTCGACCTGGCCGACCCGTACGCCCGCGATCCGGACGCTGTCGCCCTCCACCAGCCCGGTGACGTCGCTGAACCGCGCCCGGTAGGTGTCGCTCTCCCCGACGCCGGTATGGGAGATGCTCAGCGCGAGGACGGCGGTGGCCAGGGAGGTCGTCAGCACGAAGAGGAGCGACTTGATCAGGGGGCCTGCCAGCCCCGCACGGTTCATCGCAGGCTCACCTCCGTACCGCGCAGGGTCGGCCCGACCAGGACGCTGCTCCAGCCGGGCAGGTCGGTGGCCGACGTGCCCGCTTCCGACGCCACCAGTTCGTTGACCAACCGGTTCTCCTGCGGCGAGTTGGGCATCCCCGTGCCGCCCCGGGCGTCCGCGATGGTCGCGCCCTCGGGAGCCGGCTCGGGCGCCTGGTCCGCGGTGTCCTTCTCACCCGGTCTGCCCTGCCCGTCCTCGGTGTCCCCCGCGCTGCCGGACCCCTTCGCCCCGTCGGCGCCCTTCGCCGGCGTACCGCCGGCGGGGCCGAGGTAGGGGACCGAGTAGCAGCGCGGGCTGCCGCCGCTGCCCCCGTAGGAGGGGGTGTCCTTGCCGGGGCGGTACTTGCCGCGTGAGGGCACGACCTTCAGGTCGACGTGCAGCCCCGGCTCGTCGGTGCCCTTGCCGAGCGCCTGGTCCATCACGGGCACGAACGTGGCGAGCGTGCGCAGGGTGCAGGGGAAGGACGGGGACTGCGCCGCGAGAGTGCGCAGGGTGGGGCGGCTCGCCGCGGCCAGCCGGATGATGTTGCCCCGGTTCTCCCGCAGGAAGGTCGTCATCTCGCGCGCCGTGCCGGTGGCCGCGCCGTACGCGGTGGACAGGTCCTCGGCCTTCTCGGCCAGCGTGCTGCTGGTGGTGGCGAAGTCGGAGAGCGCGGTGAGGATGCCGGGCGCCGTGTCGGCGTACAGGTGGCTGACCTCGACGAGTTCCTTGATGTCGCGGTTGAGCGCCGGCAGGTGCGGGTTGAGCTTGGCCAGGTAGGCGTCGAGCGTGACGAGGGTGTCGCCGAGCTTGGCACCCCTGCCCTCCAACGCCTGGGCGACGGCGGTGAGGGTCGCCGACAGCTTCTGCGGCTGGACGGCGGTGAGGGTGGGCAGCAGGCTGTCCAGGACCTCTTCGAGTTCGATGGCGTTGCGGCTGCGGTCCTGCGGGATGGTGGCACCGGCCCGGATCGCCTCCGGTGAGGGGTTCTCGGGCGGAACGAGCGCCACGTAGCGCTGCCCGAAGACGGTGGTGGGCAGCATCTGGGCGCGCACGTCGGCGGGTATGCCGTCGAGCTTGTCGCGGTGGAGGGCCACCCGCAGCCGCGCGCCCCGCCCGTCGGAGCTGATCTCGCGTACCTGGCCGACGACGACGCCGCGCATCTTCACGTCCGCGTTGACGTGCATCTCGTTGCCCGCCTGCGAGGTGTGCACGGTGATCTCGGCGTCGTCGGAGAACTGCTTGTCGTAGACGGCGACCGCCAGCCAGATCAGCAGCGCGGGCACCAGCAGGAAGACGACGCCCGCCAGCCGGCGGCGGGCCGTGAGGCCGCGCTGTCCTTCCACCGGGGCGCTCATCCGGCGACCTTCACGGTCGTGGTGGCGCCCCACAGGGCGAGGCTGAGGAAGAAGTCGGTGACGCTGATCAGCACGATCGCGTTCCGCACCGACCGTCCCACCGCGATGCCGACGCCCGCGGGGCCGCCGCTGGCGCGGTAGCCGTAGTAGCAGTGGGTGACGATCACCATGACGCTGAAGACGAAGACCTTCAGGAAGGAGAGCAGCACGTCGGTGGGCGAGAGGAACAGCGCGAAGTAGTGGTCGTAGGTGCCCGCGGACTGGTCGTTGTAGAAGACGGTGATGAAGCGGGAGGACAGATAGGAGCTGAGCAGTCCGATGCCGTACAGCGGGAGGATGCCGATGACCCCGGCGATGATGCGGGTGGTGACCAGGTACGGCATGGAGCGGATGCCCATGCTGTCGAGGGCGTCGATCTCCTCGTTGATGCGCATGGCGCCCAGTTGCGCCGTGAAGCCCGCGCCGAGGGTGGCGGACAGGGCGAGGCCCGCCACCAGGGGGGCGATCTCGCGGGTGTTGAAGTAGGCGGAGATGAAGCCGGTGAACGCGTCGGTGCCGATCTGGTTGAGCGCGGCGTACCCCTGCATGCCGACGACCGTCCCGGTGAAGAGGGTCATGGCGGTCATCACGCCGACGGTGCCGCCGATGACGCCGAGGCCGCCGCTGCCGAACGCCACCTGCGCCAGCAGCCGCAGCACCTCGTGCAGGTAGCGCAGCAGCGCCTTCGGCACCCACAACAGCGCGCGGAGGTGGAAGAGGAACTGGTCCCCGGGTTTGTCGAGCCAGCCGAACAGGCGGGCCAGCGGGGCAGGGTGGGCCACGGTTCAGGCCCCCTTCGGCGGAACGAGCTGAAGGTAGATCCCCGTGAGGACCATGTTCACGAAGAAGAGCAGCAGGAAGGTGATGACGACGGACTGGTTGACCGCGTCGCCCACGCCCTTGGGTCCGCCGCGCGGGTTCAGCCCCCGGTAGGCGGCGACGATGCCGGCGATGAACCCGAAGATCATGGCCTTGATCTCGCTGATGTACAGGTCGGGCAGCTGCGCCAGCGCGGAGAAGCTGGCGAGGTAGGCGCCCGGGGTGCCGTCCTGGAGGACGACGTTGAAGAAGTAGCCGCCCAGGGTGCCGACGACGGAGACCATGCCGTTGAGCAGCACCGCCACGCCGACGGTGGCCAGCACCCGTGGCACCACGAGACGCTGGATCGGCGAGACGCCCATGACCTCCATGGCGTCCAGCTCCTCGCGGATGGTGCGCGAGCCCAGGTCCGCGCAGATCGCCGACCCCGCGGCGCCGGAGATCAGCAGCGCGACGATCAAAGGGCTGGCCTGCTGGATGTTGACCAGCACGCTGGCGGCCCCGGTGAACGACTGGGCGCTGATCTGGCTGGTGAGCGAGCCGACCTGGAGGGCGATGACCGCGCCGAACGGGATCGAGACGAGCGCCGCGGGCAGGATGGTGACGCTGGCGATGAACCAGAACTGCTCGACGAACTCCCGGAACTGGAAGGGCCGCCGGAAGACCGCCCGCACCACCGTGACCGCGAGGGCGAAGAGCCTGCCGGGCTCGCGCAGGAAACCGAGGCCCCTGAGCGGGGACTTGACGGCCTCGCGTGGTGCGGGGCCGGGCTCGGGGTGCTCGCCGGCTGCCGGCGGTGGCTGCTCGGTGGCGGTCATGGGCGCTCCCGGGGGCCTGACGGGTCCGGGCGGTCGGTGTCCACGGAGACCGTCGCCGCGTTCGGGTCCACACCGGCCGGACCCGGCTCGCCCCCGCGCCGCGCGAGGCTGGTGCGCTGCGGCAGAGGCGGCATGTTCTGCGGCAGGCTCGCCTCGACGGCGCGGCGGGCCGCGGGCGGCAGTTGGTCGAGCATGCCCAGCACCCGCTCCCTGCGCCGCCGCACCGCCTGCCGCTCGGGCAGCCCGGGGGTGGGCTCCAGTTGCGGGACGACCTCGCGGGGTACGGCGTGCAGCGGTCCTGCCGCCGCCCCGTCGGCCTCGCGGGCGAGGGTGGCCGCGTCCTTCTCCTCCGACATGCCGATGGGGCCGGTGCGGCTGCCGGACAGGAACTGCGCGATGACCGGTTCGTCGCTGGTGAGCAGCACCTCCCGCGGCCCGAAGGTGACCAGGTTGCGGCGGAAGAGCATGCCCATGTTGTCGGGCACGGTCGCGGCGATGTCGAGGTTGTGGGTGACGATCAGCATCGTCGCGTCGATCTGCGCGTTCAGGTCGATGAGCAGCTGCGAGGTGAAGGCGGTGCGCACCGGGTCGAGTCCGGAGTCGGGCTCGTCGCACAGGATGATCTGCGGGTCCAGGACGAGGGCTCGGGCGAGGCCCGCGCGCTTGCGCATGCCGCCGGATATCTCGCCGGGCAGTTTGTCCTCGTCGCCGGCGAGACCCACCATCTCCAGCCGCTCCCTCACGATGCGGCGGATCTCGGTCTCCTTCTTCTTCGTGTGCTCGCGCAGCGGGAAGGCGATGTTGTCGAAGAGGTTCATGGAGCCGAACAGCGCGCCGTCCTGGAACATCAGTCCGAACTTCTTGCGGGCCTCGTACACGTCGCGCTCCCGGCTGCGCACCATGTCCACGCCGTCCACCAGCACACTGCCGCGCTCCGGCTTGACCAGCCCGATCAGCGACTTGAGGAAGACGGTCTTGCCCGTCCCGGAGGGGCCGAGCATGACGCTGACCTCGCCGGCGGGCAGGGTGAGCGTGAGGTCCTGCCAGATGTTCTTCTTCCCGAAGGACTTGGTCAGTCCCTGGACGGTCACTTCGATGCCCATGGCGGCGCCCCCTCCCGGTGCTTCTCCCCGACCGCGCTCATCTCGGCAGCTCCGGCACCTCGGGCGGCGCCGCACACCCCAGGCCGCCAGGGCGCATGAGGCACGGTCTCCCCTGGATGAGCTTCATGTAGTTGCCGCTGCCGGAGATGCTCGCGGTGAACAACCGGTCCAGGTCCTCCCCGCCGGTGCCGCATCCGGTGAAGGCGGGGATGTCGAGCTCGGCGCGCAGGACGCCTCCCTTGAAGACGTGGTACTCGTCGGGGCCGACGCCGTGCAGTGCGATGTCGACCGGCTTCTTTGTGCGGCAGCGCGGTCCCACCGGCAGCGGGGTGCCGTTCACCGTCACGTCGTGCATCCGCAGGGACTGGCTCATGAAGATCGTGGCGTAGTTGGGCAGCGTGTTGCTGCGCTGCTCGGTCACGATCGTCATCGGGGTGCCGGTGAACTCGATCTTCGCGGTGACCGGCATCAGGTCGAAGTCGAGGAACGTGGCGGTGGCGTCGGGCAGCGTGACCTCGCCGACGCTCCGCGTCTGGTTGTAGGTGCCGTTGCTGCCCGACTCGACGTTGATCAGCAGGTTGGCGGTGGTGGCCCCGTCGGCGGGGTCGTTGATCGCCATGCCGCCCCGCAGCTTGAGCACGTTGGCCACGGCGACGGGGACCGTGCACCAGTGCGTGCCCGCCAGCTTCACCATGGTCACGTCCGGCGGCGGCTCGGGCAGCTTCGAGCGGTCCAGCTCGGCCGTGGGCCGCTCGGACTCGCACGCCTTCGCGGGCGGCAACGGGGCGTCTCCCACGTCGATGTCCGCCTCTCGGCGCGCGTCCCGCTCGGCCCCGTTCCCCTCGTCCTCCCCGTCCCGACCGGGCGGCGCGGTGCTCCCTGTCGGGGTGGGCGAAGCGGACGGGCCCGGCGAACCCTCCTGGTCGCCGACCGGCACGGTGGCCAGCACGGGGCTGCGCTCGTCCGCCGGTGTGCACCGGGCCGCGGGCGGTGCCTTGGCCGGAAGTGTCGACGGTCCGCTGGAGGGCTCCCCCCGCGGGGCGAGGTCCAGGTCGAGCGCGCCGACGGTGAAGGTCACCTTGCCCGCGTGCTCGACGGTCACGGGCGGGACCTCTCCCCGGTGCGCGAGAGTGAGGTCCGCGGCGTCCCGCACCGGGGTGGAGGGGGCCTTGAGCCCGTCCCACCGGGCCTCGGCGTCCGAGGCGCCCTGGGCCACCCGCACCGTCAGCGTCGCTTCGGAGGCGACGTCGGTGGTGCCGGCGGGCAGGATCTCGGCCAGCGTCTTCGCGGAGAGCACGGCCTCGACGCCGAGCTCACTCACCCGCAGCGGGCTGCCCGGGGTGCCGGTCGTCGGGAAGCGGGCAGAGATCTCGGCCGCCACACGCTGTGTTCCCGTCGGGAACGCGCAGGTGAAGGCGAGGCGCAGCGTCGCGGCGCCGTCCTGCGCCTGTGAACCCGCTCCCGGCAGCACCCCGGCCACCAGCGCGACCGCCGCCACGGCGGCGCCCCGCGCGGTGCGTCGCCGGGTCCGGGCACTGGGTCTCACGTGTGTCTCCAACAAGCGGCTCGTCGCCCGGGGCGGGCGGGGCGTCTGGTGCTT
>NZ_JASKYT010000018.1:0-41387 GCF_041028275.1 Streptomyces sp. PU-14G | reverse complement strand
CTGCCAGGGGCGGTACGGCTCGGGCAGGTCAGGCCAGGGCACACCCGTGCGGGCACGGAACAGCACCSCGTTGATCACCCTCCGGTGATCGGCCCACTGCCCACCTGGCCTGCCATTGACCGGCAATAACGGCTCGATCTTCTGCCACTGCGCATCACTCAGCTCATGCCGTCGCACCATGCAGGACACCTGCCCCGCACCACACCGATCCACCACCAAGAGCCATCAGAAACGGCCTAACGGTGCCGAACAGATCCTGCCGGAGGGAATCGGGTACGTGTTCCTGGAAGCGTTCCGCGGAGAGGAAACCGGCCCGGCCGACGCCAGCGCCCCGGAGCCACCGGCGGCCTGGGGTGAGGCGCACCGGGAGATGTATCACTTTTACCGGGAGGTGGTCGCGGGCGGACCGGCGGGGTTGGCGGCGCTCTGGCTGCTGCACCAGCCGGAACAGGCCCGGGAAGTCCTCGAATGGACAGTCGGCCATCCACAGCTCCTGAGCGGAGCGGGGGAGGGCCTGGCCCCCGACGGGATGCCCGACGAGGACAGCTGGGAGAGAACGCTGGCGCGGACACTCCGGGAGCTGAGCGGGGAAGAGCGTGGCTTCATCGGTGTCCGAATCGCACAGGTGCTGAGCACGATGGGAGTGCCGCAGGGCGATGAGGTACTGGAGAGGATCCAGACGGCCACGGTGGGAGGCAATTGAGCGGATGGCGTGCCGCGAGGTAACCGGGGCCTCCGCTGCCTGCATGGCGTGAGCAACCGGAGGCACACAGTGGGCGGGGCGGCGCGCGGCGTGCAGGCCGTTGTGTGCCCGCGGGCCGGGGTGCTGTCCTGGCGACGGGGAGAAGGAGATATCTTGATATCGAGACGATGTAAACGCGAGACGCGCAGACGCGAAGCGGAGTAGCGGTGACTGACTCGACCATCATTTATACGCACACTGACGAGGCCCCGGCCCTGGCGACCTATTCCTTCCTGCCCGTCGTCGAGGCCTACGCCTCGACGGCCGGTGTCGCCGTCGAGACCCGCGACATCTCCCTGGCCGGACGGATCATCGCCAGCTTCCCCGAGCGCCTGGCGGAGAACCAGCGCATCGAGGACGCCCTCGCGCAGCTCGGCGAGCTGGCCAAGACCCCCGAGGCCAACATCATCAAGCTGCCGAACATCTCGGCGTCCATCCCGCAGCTCAAGGCGGCCATCGCCGAGCTGCAGGAACAGGGCTACGCGCTGCCGGACTACCCGGACGACCCGCAGACCGACGAGGAGCGGGACGTCCGCGCCCGCTACGACAAGGTCAAGGGCAGCGCAGTGAACCCGGTGCTGCGCGAGGGCAACTCCGACCGCCGCGCCCCGGCCTCGGTCAAGAACTACGCCAAGGCCAACCCGCACCGCATGGGCGAGTGGAAGGCCACCTCGAAGACCAACGTCGCCCACATGGACGACGACGACTTCCGTTCCACGGAGAAGTCCGTCGTACTGGCCGAGGACGGCGCCCTGCGCATCGAGCTGCACGGCGACGACGGCTCGAAGGCGGTGCTGCGCGAGTCGGTGCCCGTCAAGGCCGGTGAGGTCGTGGACGCCTCGGTGATGCGCGTCGCGGTCCTGCGCGAGTTCCTCACGGCGCAGGTCGAGCGGGCCAAGTCCGAGGGCGTGCTGTTCTCGGTGCACCTGAAGGCGACGATGATGAAGGTCTCCGACCCGATCATCTTCGGCCACGTCGTGCGGGCCTTCTTCCCGCAGACCTTCGCCGCCTACGGCGACAAGCTCGCCGCCGCGGGCCTGACTCCGAACGACGGCCTCGGCGGTATTTTCAAGGGCCTGGAGTCGCTGCCGGAGGGCGAGCAGATCAAGGCCTCGTTCGACGCCGAGCTCGCCCAGGGCCCCGACCTGGCGATGGTGGACTCGCACCGCGGCATCACCAACCTGCACGTGCCCAGCGACGTCATCGTGGACGCCTCCATGCCCGCGATGATCCGCACCTCGGGCCACATGTGGAACAAGGACGACCAGGAGCAGGACACCCTCGCCGTCATCCCCGACAGCAGCTACGCGGGCATCTACCAGGCCGTCATCGAGGACTGCAAGGCCAACGGCGCCTTCGACCCGGCCACCATGGGTTCCGTTCCCAACGTCGGTCTGATGGCGCAGAAGGCCGAGGAGTACGGCAGCCACGACAAGACGTTCGAGATCCCGGCGACCGGCACCGTCCGCGTGCTGGACGGCGAGGGCACCCTCGTGCTGGAGCAGGCCGTCGGCGAGGGCGACATCTTCCGGATGTGCCAGACCAAGGACGTGCCGATCCAGGACTGGGTCAAGCTCGCCGTCACCCGCGCCCGCGCCACCGGCGACCCGGCGGTCTTCTGGCTGGACGAGACCCGCGCGCACGACCGGAACCTCATCGCCAAGGTGCGCGAGTACCTGCCGCTGCACGACACCGAGGGCCTGCGCATCGAGATCATGTCCCCGGCCGAGGCGATGACGTTCTCCCTGGAGCGCATCCGCCGCGGTGAGAACACCATCTCCGTCACCGGCAACGTGCTGCGCGACTACCTGACCGACCTCTTCCCGATCCTGGAGCTGGGCACCAGCGCCAAGATGCTGTCGGTCGTGCCGCTGATCAACGGCGGCGGGCTGTTCGAGACGGGTGCCGGCGGCTCGGCGCCCAAGCACGTGCAGCAGCTCGTCAAGGAGAACTACCTGCGCTGGGACAGCCTGGGCGAGTTCCTCGCGCTGGCCGTCAGCTTCGAACACCTGGCGCTCAAGACGGACAACGCGCGTGCCCGGATCCTGGCGGACACCCTCGACCGGGCCACCGGCACGTTCCTGGCCGAGAACAAGTCCCCGACCCGCCGGATCGGTGGCCTCGACAACCGCGGCAGCCACTTCTACCTCGCCCTGTACTGGGCGCAGGAGCTGGCGGGGCAGTCCGAGGACACCCAGCTCGCCGAGGCGTTCGCCGGCCTGGCCAAGACGCTGACCGAGCAGGAGCAGACGATCGTCGACGAGCTGGCGGCCGTCCAGGGCTCGCCCGCCGACATCGGCGGCTACTACCAGCCGGCTCCGCAGAAGGCGTCGGCCGTCATGCGCCCGTCGAAGACCCTCAACGAGGCGCTGGCGACGCTGAGCTGACGCGGTCGAAGCGGCCGACCACGCAGTGAGTGAGGGCCCCGGGTGCGGTATCGCCGCCACCCGGGGCCCTCGTCGCACCACTCGGCGGGCTCAGGTCCTGCGCCAGCGCGCCACCCCGAAGGAGTAGAGACCGAAGAGGCCCAGCCCCACCGCCACGACGACCAGCAGCCAGGGCCCCGCCGGGGTCTCGGTGAAGGAGCGCAGGGTGTCGTCCATGCCCCTGGCCTTCTCCGGCTCGTACGCGGAGGCGGCCCGCAGGAGGAAGACGCCCGCGGCGGCGAACACCAGACCGCGCGCCACCCCGCCCGCGACCCCCGTCACGTCGACGAACCTGCGCTCACGGCGCGGCATCTGCCCCGTCCTCAGCTGGTCGTGGTAGGTACGCAGCGCCGCCCGCCCGGCCATCACCACCCCGGCGACGACCACGCCGGCGCCCACCGCGCCCATCAGCCACTGCCCGGCGGGCAGCCCCAGCACCTCGGCCGTCACGTCCTTCGACTGCTTGTCGGACGCGCCGCTGCCGCTGCCGCGGTCGCCGACGGCGAACGCCAGCACCGAGTAGGCGACGAACCCGTAGAAGACACCCCGCGCCGCGGACAGCAGTCGCTTGTGTGCCTTGTGCCCCTCGGGTTCGGTGACGCCCCACACGGCCTCGGCCAGCCGCCACAGCGCCATCCCCGCCAGCGCCAGGCCCAGCGCCCACAGCACGAGCGCCCCGAACGGCCTGCCCGCCACCTCCTGCAGCGCCCCGCCGCGGTCCGCCTGCCCGCCGCCCTTCTTCCCGTCGGCGAACGCCACCTGGAGCGCCAGCACGCCGACCAGCAGATAGATGAACCCGCGCCCCACGAACCCGGCCCGCGCCGCCCAGCCCAACGCGGGCCGCGCCCTCGCCTTCGCCCGCACGGTCGCCTTCCGCGCGCCGCCGCGTCCTCGGACACCGGGTACGGACATGTCCATCGGGCCCTCCCTCTTCGCTCCTGCCGAGCGGGTGCCCCGTTTCCCGGCGAACGCAACGGGGCGGCCTGTGAGGAGCGGTCCGGCGACGGGGGCCGCGGCCGGGACGCCCAGGGTGCACGTGCGCCGGCGGAAGTGCCCGCCGTCCTTCTCGGGCACTCCGTGAAGGACGGGTTGTGTAGCCTGCCTGGGGCGTATCCCGTTACGTCGCCATCTGCGTGGGCAGCACGGTCACGGTGAATGTTCCGCTGTCCTGATGATTCGAAGGTCCGTCGTCATCGTGGTAACCCGACGGCATGCACACGGCACGCGACACCCAGGAAAACGGAGGCGTGGTGACGGTTATGTGTTTCCCGCCGAAGCTGAACGACTGAACACGGTTCCACGGAGCGGAGTGATATGTGGCGAACTCAGCGGACACGGTGGGCTGAGGTGGTGGCACGTCGAGCATGCGAAAGGCGCTCTTTCGATAAGAGGGTGTTCTCCTGCAAGTCGCAGTGAGAGCCCGAGCGTAAAGGAGACCACCTAAGTCGATCAAGCTCGCTTGTCGTTGGGTTGCGTTTGTGCAAGCCTTTCCCGTATACGGGCGGCCTTTGACGCGTCGAGACCTTCGAATATGCCAATGGCATTTGCCCACAGGGATTTCGCTTGTTCTGGTTGCCCTCTGGCCACCAACAGTTCGGCCAAGGCGTCCAGCGTGCGGGCCTCCTCCTCCGGAGCCCGAAGCATCCGGGTGAGGGCCAACGCTTCTTCGAGGCTGCGTTGGGCATTACCCGGGCGACTGAGGTGACGCTGTGCGGTGCCCAGACCGCGGAGCGCTTGGGCCTCCTCCAGGCCGGCTCCGATGTCGCGGGCCAGCGTCAGTGCCTGCCTGTGCTGACCGGCTGCTTCCCGGTGCTGAGCGGCTTCGCCGAGTACGTCGCCAAGTGCGATACGAGTAATGGTCTCGTTTCTACGGTCTCCAAGCTTCTGGAAAGAGCTGAGAGCCTTTTCGTAAAGATCTAGAATGGTGCTCATCTCTGCCGGGGCGATGAGGGTGCTACCGAGATTGAGCTGGGCCATGGCCTGCTCCGATCGGCTCCCCGACTCGATGGCGATCTCCAGCGAGCGAGAAAAGAAACGGCGTGCTGATTCTTTGTCTCCCGTGTGCAAGTGGGCGTCTGCAAGGTTGTTGAGTGCTTGCGCCTCTCCTCGTACATCACCGATTTCACGGAAGGCCAGGAGGGCTTCCTGGAAAAAACGGAAGGAAGAGTTGTAGTGGCCAAGGTGCAGATGGGCGATTCCCATGTTGTTGGTGCTTCGAGCCTGGTTCCACTGGTCTCCTGTCCGTATGCGTATTTCTAGGGCTTCCCTCTGCACATCCAGCATTTTGTGGTATTCGGCACGGTGCCAGTGGAGTATTCCCAACTGATGAAGGGCTTCGGCGGTGCACTCGGGGTCTTGCGTTTGCCGGGAGAGTGAGAGAGCTCGCCGGCCCGTTGCTTCAGCCGCCTCGTACCGCGCCGCGTGGGCGTGCGTAACGCTGAGATCGATCAGCGCCAGCGCTTCCGCCCGGTTGGCGCCCTGCGCGTTCCAGTGGCGTGCCGCATGGTGATGCATCTGCTCCGCCTCGTCCCAGAGCCCTTCGCTGTCCAGGAATGCCGCCAGTATGTGCGCCAGCTCGGCGGCTGTGCCAGGGGAGCCGTGCGTGCGTGCGTGATACTCGGCTGCGATCAGAGCCGGGCCCTCGGTGAGCAGCCAGTTCCTCGCCTCCTGGGAGTCGAACAGCGGGGGCAGCATGGAGGAGGATGCGGCGGTGTGAATGGCGAGGCGGGTGCGCCTGGGGTGGGCTCGAGTGTCGGCATCCAACGCGGCGGCGCGGTAGAACTCGACAAGACGTCTCACGGCGCCGGTTTCTTCCTCGCTGTTCCTGTGGGCGAGGGTGAGAGCATATTCTCCGAGCAGATCGTGGAAGCGGTAGCGTTCCGGCGCGGGTTCGGTCAGCAGATTCGAGTCCAGCAGCGCCTCAAGCAACCGCTCCGCGTCGGCGATCGGCTCACCGACGAGAGCAGCGGCCGCGTGCGTGCCGAAATCATGGCCGAAGTGCAGGCCCAAGCGCCGGAAGGCGGCCTGCTGCTGCCGTGTCAAAGTCCGGTAGGAGAGTTCGAAAGCCCGGTCCAGTCCGGCGTCCCGGTCCCGGATCTCCGCCAGTTTGCTATGGCTTCGGGACAGCTTGTGCGCCAGGTGCCGAGTGCTCCATGTGGGTCGGGAGCGAAGCCGGCTGGCGGCCAATTCGATCGCCAGCGGCAGATGCCCGCACATTTCGACGACGTCGACCGTCCCGTCTGCGTCCCGGGCCCGTTCGGCACCGGCGAGCCGGGAGAACAGCGCCACGGCGTCCTTCTGCGGAAGGACGTCGACGAACAGGGGGCGTACGGCCGGGATGCCGGACAATCGCTGCCGACTGGTGACAATCACCAGTGACGGGGAGTCGAGAGGAAGGAGCGGGCGGATCTGTTCGGGGCCCGCCGCGTCGTCGAGGATCACAACGGTACGGCGTTCGCGCAGCAGGCTGCGCCACAGGCTGGTCCGTTCTTCCAGCCGCTGCGGGATGTCGCCGGGGGCAAGACCTAGGGATCTGAGGAGCGACCCGAGCGCGGCGGACGGAGCCAGTGGCTGCCTGTCGGCAGAGTGCGCTTGAAGATCGATGTAGAGACGCCCGTCCGGGTACGCGTTCGTTAAAGCGCGAGCGGCGTGGAGAGCCAGGAGCGACTTCCCGATCCCCGCCATGCCCGAGACGCTTTGCACGGCGATAACGGTGCCGTCGGGGAACGGTTCGCGCAGTGCGGCGAGCTCCTGGTTTCGCCCTACGAGGTCCGAGTGGGCGGGGAGGTTGTCGAGCGGAGTGGGGTGGTGGGTCGAGCGGTGAGTTGCTGGTGCAAGTATTTCCTGCATCGAAGCCCGACGAAGGATCAAACGATGTAGGCGATTGAGGGACTCTCCGGGGTCGATGCCCAGCTGCTCTTGCAGTTCTCTGCGGAAGTCGACGTACAGGCGCAACGCGTCTGCCTGTCTCCCAGAGCCGTAGTACGCGGTCATGAGGTGTTCGGCGACGGTTTCGTTGGTCGGCTGCCGCCGAAGGAGAAGTCGCAGCTCACTCGCCGGCTCCTCGAACTTCCCGCATTGCAGCTCCAGCGCGGCCTTTTCGATACGGATCGCCAGCCGCCTCGTCTCCAGGCTCGCCCGTACTTCCTCGGCCCAGGCGCCGGTCAGTCCCGCGAGGGGCTCACCGCGCCAGAGGGCTTCCGCCTCACGCAGCGTGTCCAGTCTGCGAGCAGTCGACAGGTCGTGGGTGTCCCGGGCCCGCGCGGTCAGGCGTTGGTAGCGGTGGAAGTCTACGAAGTCGGGCGCGAGTTGCAGTGTGTATGTGTGCGCGTGCTGGACGAGGAGGGGACGGTCGAACGTCTGCCGGAAACGGCGTCGCAGCCTGGCCGCGTACGCGTGCAAGCTGGCATGCGGCTTGGCCGGCGGGTCCTCGTCCCAAAGCCGGTGTACGAGGGTGTCCGACGAGACGGCCCTCCCCACATCGATCGCCAAAGAGGCGAGCAGCGCGCGTTCTTTGGCCGACCCGAGTGAGTCATAGTGTCTGGCCACCTGAAGGCCCACGGGCCCGAGGATGAGGATATTGAAGTCCACCAGCGTTCCCTTCGCCGGTTCGACTTGTTCTCCCTTGCCGGAGATGCCAGAGCGGGCTTATTTCTCCTCGGTTGAGGATGGCAGGCCAATGCGCGTATGGCCAGGACTCTTCCCTTGATCGCACCGGCTGGCCAAAAAACGTCGTCGTGAGTGTCGTTGTTGCTTGTCATCGACACGGATGGGTAGCACTCGTTTTGATCAGGGCCTTGATTACCGCGTTCCGATATGACGGGAGGGGTCGGATGCGAGCGATTACGGTTTCGGATCTTACCGATGCCTTGACCACGGCTGTCCGAAAACCGTCCACCTGGAGTGACCTTTCGCAACTGATCAACGATGTAGCCGAAGGCCCGGTGGACCTCCTATTCGCGGCCATGGTGGCCCTTGAATCGGAACCGGCGAGTCGGTCCCGTGCAATTGCATTCGCCGAGGCGTTGCTCAGCCGAGCGCGTCGTCACTCCGCATTCGCTTCCGTTCTGAGTGGTTGGATGCGGGATCGCGCCGTGGCCGCGCAGGGTGACCGGAGCGCGTGTGCCCGGGAGACCCGGAACGTCGTTGAGAGCAGTCTGCTACGCGGAACTGTGGTTCAGGCTGCTGAGATACATGGTGGCGTACATGTCCGGACGGATCCCTCCCCGAGGACGCCGGTTCCGCAGCAGTTGCTGCCGGTACCCGCGGACTTCGTCGACCGGGACACCGACCTTGCGTCACTGCATCGGGCCCGGACTGAGCACCGCGGCGACTCCGGCCTGATCGTCGCGGTGACGGGACCAGCAGGTGTGGGGAAGACGGCGTTGGTGTCCCGCTGGCTGACGAGCATCGCCATGGGATACCCAGACGGTCAGCTCTACGCGGACCTGGGCGGACACTCGCTCAATGGCCGGCAGTTGCCCAGCGACGTCCTGGGAAGGTTCCTGAGGTCTTTGGGGTGCACCCAAGTGCCGGCGGAGCTGGCGGAGATGGCGGCCCTGTGGCGTTCCCTGACCGCAGGCCGACAACTGGCGGTCATGCTGGACAATGCGTTGAGCGCAGCCCAGGTCCGCCCCTTGCTGCCGGGCGGGAGCGGCAGCCTGGTGGCTGTGGTCAGCCGCAGGAAGTTGACTGGGCTCGCCCTCAACGGTGCGGTGTTCCGCGCGTTGGACGTACTCGGGCCCAAAGCGTCGATGGAGTTGTTCCGCCGTCGTGTCGGGGATTGCCGAGCCTCGCAAGACCCCGCATCGGTCCGGCTCATAGCCACGTTGTGCGCCGGCTTCCCGCTGGCAGTCTGTGTTGCCGCAGCACGTGTAGCCGCCCGACCTCGACACAGTGTGGCTGCCGTGGCCGGAGCGATGACGGCGGACGCGCACCGTCTTGATTCGCTCCGCGTGGACGGAGACGCGGTGGTGGAGTCGGCGTTGGATGACTCCTACCGCACTTTGACGGACGAGGTGGCGCGCACGTACAGACGCTTCGGCGTCCTCCCTGTTGACGTCTTCGGCGTCGACGCCGCCGCAGCCGCTTGCGCTGTCAGCCGCACGGAGATGTCGCGGTTGTTGGACGAACTGATGGAGGCCAGCCTTGTGGAGGACGCCGGGGAAGGTCCGGCTGCGGAGCCCAGATATCGGTTGCACGATCTGATCCGTCTGCACGCCCTCCGCAGGTTTGACAGGGAAGAAGGGGCGAGGACTTCGGCGGAGGTCGTCCGAGGCTGCCTTGAGTGGTACTTGGCGACTGCTACGGCTGCACGGATCTTGTTGGCTCCGACCCATCGCCGGATGCGTCGGGACTACAGCATTTCGCCCGTCCGGAAACGTGACTTCGACAGCCCTGAGGCCGCTCTCGAATGGATGAACGCGGAAGGTCCGAGTTTGATGCGCCTGGTCCGGCTCGCCTCGGAGCGGGGGTGGAGCGACATGTGCTGGCAACTGGTCGACGCCATGCAGCCGTGGTTCCTGCGTTCGCGGCCCTACGACCTGTGGGTCGAGTCTCATCGGCTCGGTCTGGCCGCAGCCCGGCATGCCGGTCACACACAGGGCGTCAGCCGGATGCTCACCACGGGTGGCAGTGGCCTGTACAACGCCGGTCACCTCGACGAGGCACTCGACTGGTTTACTTTGGCGCGGGATGACGCAGGCGACCGCTGCGACCGCCGTGCGGAGGCGCAGGCGCTGCACGGCCTGGGCCAGACGCACCGGCTGGCCGGTCGGTTGGAGTTGGCTGCGACGTTCTTCACCGAGGCCCTCGGCATCCGGCTGGCCATCGGATACCGCAGGGGGGCAGCCCTCTCCCGCCTCTGCCTGGGAGATGTGGCTCTCGCCGACGACCGGCCTGATGAGGCCCGGCTGTGTCTGGCGAGAGCCCGAGCGGAGTTGCTGGTTTGCCAGGACCGGTACGACGCCGCACGAGCGCTGGCCTTCCTGGGCCGCGCCCACGCTCATGCGTCCTTACGCCAGCCCGACGAGGCTGTACGCCTGCTTGCCGCTGCCTTGGACGAGTTTCGCGCCGCGGGCTCAGTGCACTGGCAGGCGCGGGTTCTGGAGATGCTTGGGCAGACAGCACAGGAGTACGGAGACGCTGACGCAGCCACGCGACACTTCCTGGAATCCCTTCACCTCTACCGACCTGTCAGCCCGAGGGACACCGAGCGACTGGAGGAGCGCCTCCGGAAGCTGAGGATCGGACGATCAGACGGGTGACCCCTCAGATGCACCGCCTGCAGCCGGTCGAGGGCGAGGCCCTGGGTCAGCCAGGCATGCACGGCTGTGACGAGTCGACGGTGTTCCTCCGGTCTCAATCCGGTGCGACCGGTGAGCAGGAGTCGACCTCCGTTCCTGCACATCACGTGACACCACGCATCTTGATGCCCGAAACCCGGGGAGCGAAGGGAAACACACAGGCACCCTGGATACCGTCCCAGGAGCGCGGTGGGGGAATGCGTCGCGGTTCCGTAGAGAACGTCGGCGTACTCACGCTCTCTTTCCGCCGCCCTGCTGTCGAGGTCCACGCTCACACAGGTGTCAACCGACGGCGTGAACGTGGCCCGACGGACCATAGTCACCATGAGGCGTCTCCTCGCGCCGAGCCGAAAGCTGTCCAGGATCCGTCCAGCGGGAGCGGCATGGGCAGCGGGGGCGTGACTGGAGGAAAAGCGGGCTGTCCCAGGCCCAGCACTCGGTACAGCAGGCGGCGGAAGTTCTTGCCGGCGCGTCCGGGCTCCGAAGAGAGCCGGGCTGCTATGCGGGCGTACTCCTCCGGTACGTACTCGTTTTCCGCGTAAGCGAGCTGGTCGGTGAGAGGGCGGCTTGCCGAGAGTGCAGGCGCGGTCAACGCCAGCTCGAGGCCGGGAGACGCTGGGTTGGCGTCGCGGTGAGGGAAGTGAGTCATCACGATCGGAGCACCCGTCATCGTGCCGTAAAGCGTCACGGAGCCGTAGTCGCCGATGATGCAGTCGGCGGCTATCAGAGGCGGGCGCCAGTCGGCCTCCGGGGGCAGGACCGTGAATCCGGCGTCCCGGCAGCCCGTAAGCCATGCGCGCACCTGCCAGGCGCCGTAACGAGACCAGACGTTGGGGTGGACGAGTAGGGCGACCCGGAAATCATCCCGCGGCAACTCGGCCAGGAGCCGGGGGAGCAGGGCTCCGATCCGGTTGAACGACGACGTTTCCCCCCCACGTGGACGAAACGAGGACGAGTTTCTGACCGGGTGCCAGGCCCAGTGCCGCCCGATAGTCACCTCGCAGCGGCAGACTCTGCAGAATGCGGTCGTAGCACGGGTCGCCGGTGACCGTGGCGATGGGCAGCGCTTCCGGGCACCACCGCTCCAAAGCGGCGAGGTCGTCCCGGTGGGCCAGTGCGACTGCTCTGGGCACGACCTTGCCTCGCCAGGTCAGAAACCCCTTTCCCGTGATACCGCCCGGAGCGCGCGTCTCGCCGTAGGGGACGTCTTCCACACGGGCAAGCTTCATGTGGCCCGCTCCGTGGGAGACGCGTACCAAGGGGGCCCGCAACTGCTCGACCCCCTTCGACCCGGCGGCCAAAGCCAAGTCGTACTCCGTTCGTACGGCTTCTTCCCAGCTGACTACCGTGGCCCCGAGCGCTCGCAGAAAGTGAGCGGCACCCGTGTTGAAGGGGTGCGGGGCAACCGTGAACGTCACCTCGAACCGCAGGTCTGCCTCCAACAGCGGCAGCAGGTCCTGAAGCCGCTTGCCGTACACCTCTGTGTGCACGACGACCAGTACCCTCTTGCCCTCGGGCAGCGTGGCCCACGTGCTGGTGGCTCCTTGCGCAGAGCTTGCTTTGCCGACGTCCTGCACGGACATTCTCTCCCCCATGTCCTCGGCGAATGCTGCGAGGACGGGCTGCCCGTCAGGGGGTACGGAAACCTTGCCGCCTCCTTGATGTCTTCTTGCAGCGTCACGACGGAGACGCCGCTGGCGCTGGGGGCCGGTTCGGAAGCGTCACCGGCTCAGGGGGTGACGGGTGCCAGGTGGGTCAGAGGCCGCAGTCGCAGCAACTGCAGCACTCACAGCATTCGCAGCACTCGCATTTCTCGCAGCAGCCCGAGCGCTTCTTGCGGGACCAGGGGCCCTCGTACTCGTCGGCGCAGCACAGCTTGCAGGTGCAGCACAGGCCGATGAAGGCGGCGCAGCCGGCCCAGAAGCCGCGCGGGGGCTTGCGGCCCCGATGTCCGCCGGGGGCGCCCGAGTCGCCGGCTCCGTCCGAGCCGCCGCCCCAGCCGCCCCGGCCGTCCCCGCCACCGTCGGGCGGCACCGGGCCGCCGCCGCCCGCGTACGGGTTCTGCCGGCCGTTGAGGTGCTGCGGGGCCTGACCGTAGGGCGCCTGGCCGCGGGCCGGGGAGCCGTAGGGGGTCTGGTCGTACGGATTCTGCGCGTACGGATTCTGACCGTGAGGCCCGTGAGGCCCGTGAGGCCCGTGAGGCCCGTGAGGCCCGTGGGGTCCGGGGTCGTACGGGTTCTGCTGGTACGGGTTGCCGCTGCCGTCGTACGGGCCCGGCGCCGGGCCGGGCCCCGGGTGGGCGCACCGGGTGGTGCCGAACGCGCGGTCGACCGCGCGGGGCAGTTCGTGCACCAGCAGCACGTGGGCCAGCGCGGCATCGGCGAAGTCCACGTCGCGCAGCGCCAGGCGGATGCCGTGCAGGGCGTCGTCGCACAGGCGCCGCGCCTCGGCCACGGTCGAACCGGTCGCCGTCAGAGGGTTCCAGGCGCCCTCGGCCGCGTCCTGGAGGCGGTCCTCGACCGCGTCCAGGAGGTGGGCCAGGCGTCCGAAGAGGCGGCCCGCCTCGGCCAGCGGTGCGGCGTTGCCCGGCTTGCCGGCGAGCGCCGCGGTATGGGCGAAGGCCGCCGCCGTGGCGGTCTCGGTCGGCTCGGTCACCGTCGTCAGCGGCGTGCCGGGGCCCGCGGCGCGCTCGACCGCGGTCTGCCGGTCCACGGCGTCCACCAGGACAGCCGTGTCGAAGCCGAGCGTGCCGCCCGCGCGGGCGCCGGCCCTGTCCCAGCCCGCCGCGATCCGACGCGCGGCGGCGGCCACGGGACGGCGGCGCAGCAGACCGTTCCGGTCGGCTATGTGATCCCGTACCTTCGCCGAGGCCAGCACCAGCGAGACGGAGGCGGCCAGCCGCGCGCCCTCGCCCTGGGCGACGGACGCGGTGCGCATGCCGCGCAGCGGGCAGGGGCCCGCGGTGCGGCGGGCCGCGTCGGTGCGGCCCGTCTGCGCGTCGGTGAGGACGGAGACGAGGAGCCCGTCGTAGTTGGTCACCACCCGCGCGAACTGCCCGTGGTCGCCGCGCAGCGCCAGGCACAACCCGCACAAGTGGGCCATCCACTCGGCCCGCAGCCCCTCGGACAGCCGGTGCTGACACGGCCTGACGATTCCGAACACGAGATCCCCCGTACGTATGACACACCTGCCGTGGCGCCCGGGCAGTGCGGCGATCGTATCCAGCCGCCCGGCACGGCCGTCCATCCTGTCCCGCACGTGTGCACGAAACCTCGCCCCGGCCCTCACACCGCTGGTGCACCATGGTGGGCATGTCAAGTGTGCTCATCCTCGGGTTCGACCCGCACGTGGTACCGGGTACGGACGGCGAAGCGCTGGGGGCGGAGCTCGACGCGGAGTTGGCCCGGTTCGCCGACCACTCGCTCGACGCGTCGGTTGCGCTCCTGCCCGCCGACGCGTCCGCCGTCTCCGCCGCTGTCGCCGCGCTGACCGAGCGGGACTGGGACGTCGTCGTCATCGGAGGCGGCATCCGCAAGCCGGAGGCCGCGCTGCTCTTCTTCGAGCAGGTCGTCAACCTGGTCCGCGAACACGCTCCCGGCGCGGCCCTGGCCTTCAACTCCGGTATCGGCGACACCTTCGAGGCGGCCCGGCGCCGCCTGCCCGCCTCGCCCGCCTCGCCCTGACGGCGCGACGGAAAACCAGGTGCCGGCCGCCTGCCCCAGTGTTACGTTCACCGGCATGAAGCGCGCCCCGCGCAGTGCCGACGCACGCATTGCCCCGACGACGACGCCGGAACCCGCCCCGGCGCGCTGAGTGACGTACTGAACGACGAAGCCCCGGGCCGAGCGCCCGGGGCTTCGTCGTGGTGGCGGCCCCACGGGGCGGCTCGGCCCCCGAAGAATCAGGGAGCCTGGGTGAACACCGCACGCCACGACCACCGCCGCCTCGGCCGGGAGTTGGCCCTCTTCGGCACCGATCCGCTCATCGGCGCGGGACTGCCGTACTGGCTGCCGGACGGTGCGGCCGTCCGGCACGCCGTGGAGGAGTACATCCGGGAGGCCGAGCGCCGCGCCGGATACCACCACGTGTACTCGCCGGTGCTCGGCAAACGCGAGCTGTACGAGATCTCCGGGCACTGGTCGCACTACGCCGACGACATGTTCCCGCCCATGGACCTGGGCGACGGCGAACAAGTGGTGCTGCGGCCCAGCCTGTGCCCGCACCACGCCGTCCTCTACCGCTCCCGCGCGCACAGCCACCACGAGCTGCCGCTGCGGTTCGCCGAACTCGGCGGCATGTACCGCTCCGAGCTGTCCGGCGTGCTGGGCGGGCTCACCCGGGTAAGGGCGATCCAGCTCAACGACGCCCACATCTTCTGCACTCTCGACCAAGTGGCCGACGAGGCGCATGCCGCGCTGCAGATGATCCGCGACGCCTACCGTGCGCTGGGCATCTCCGCCGCCCGCTACCGCCTCTCGCTGCCGGGGCCCGGCGGCAAGTACGTGGCGGCGCCCGACAAGTGGCGCCGGGCCACCGCTGTGCTGGCCGACGTGCTGGAGCGGGCCGGGCTGCCGTACGAGGCGGTCGAGGGCGAGGCCGCCTTCTACGGGCCGAAGATCGACGTGCAGGTCGCGGACGCGGCGGGCCGAGAGGCGACTCTGTCCACCGTCCAGGTCGACTTCCACCAGCCGGAACGCTTCGATCTGCGCTACGTCGGCGCCGACGGCGCCCGGCACCGCCCCGTCATGGTGCACCGCGCCGTCATCGGCAGTGTCGAGCGCGCCGTCGCCCAGCTGATCGAGGTGCACGGGGGTGCCTTCCCGGCTTGGCTGGCCCCCGTCCAGGTGCTCGCTGCGCCGGTCTCCGACGCGCAGGTTCCCGAGGCCGGCGACTTCGTGCGCCGCTGCCGCGAAGCGGGGCTGCGCGCCCGGCTCGCAGGACCGGAAGCGGGCAGTCTCTCCGCCCGGATCCGCGCCGGACGGCTCGTTCCGTACCAGGCGGTCGTTGGGGAGCGCGAGGCCGCTGCCCGCACCGTCGCCCTGCGCCTGCGCGACGGCCGCCGCCTGGCCCCGATGCCGGCCGACGAGGCGCTCGCGCGCCTGTCAGCGCGCGTCGAGGCCCACAGCACCGAGCTGTGGGAACAGCCCTAGGCTGGCCGTGAGCCATGGGACTGGCCGTGAGCCACGGGAGGGTAACGCATGACGACATGGGGCCTTGTGAGGGAGGCGAGCAGCGGGGCGGGGCAGCACAAGTACCTGCTGCCGGAGCTGCTCGGACACTTCGACGGGACCCGCGAGGAGGCGCTGGCCGAGTTGCGGAGCCGCGCGCGGCGCTACGAGCCGTCGCGCCCGTGGAACCCCAAGCGGCGTCGGCTGTTCAGGGAGCGGGACGGTTACCTGCTGGTGGTGACCGGGTCCTGGGAGTCCTTCTGCACGCGGTTCTCGGTCGCGGAACTGGTCGAGGACTCCGACGCACCACAGGAGACGGCGGTCTCGGACCGGACCGTGCCGGAGCCCGAACCGGCGCCCGCCCCCTCGCCGGAGCGGTACACCGACGGGGTGCCGGTGAAACCGGCCTGGCTGGGGCGTACCGACCTGCCCTGAGGACGAGCCGGGCGGTGGGGACGTGCCGGGCGTGGGGCAGGAGCCGGGCGGAAGCGCCGGGTGCGGGGGAGGTGCCGGGCGGCGTGGCGGGGCGGTCTGCGGCGCCCGGGGGTCACCGGGCCGGGGCGGTCTCCGGCGCCCGGGGGTCACCGGGCCGCGTAGGCCCGCAGGCGGTCCGCACGCGGGGTGAGGCAGCAGCTGGCGCAGCGGACCGCCTCGGCGCTGGTGTAGTAGAGGCAGCAGGTGTTGCGGAGGTAGTGGAGGCGGCGGCTGCCGTCGCGGTGGGTGACCTCGGCGAGGTCCCCGAGCCGGGCGAGCCGGGGGAGGGGGCGGACGAACTCCGTCCACAGGGCGGCAAGTTCCCTGCTCTCGCAGGGAGCCGCCGCGCTCAGCGCCGTCGCGCAGCCGTGCGCGACGCCGCCGTACAGCTGCCGCAGCCCCGCCCTGGTGGCACCGTGCAGCGCGCGGGCGAGCGGCAGCAGATGGGTGTGCAGCACCGCCTCGCGGAGCGCGGCCAGTGTGGCGGCCCGCTCCCGGGCGGGGGCCGCGAGCAGCCGCGGCTCGCGTATCCGCACCCCCGCGATGCCGTGGCTGCCGGGACGCACCAGCACGTTGTGCGGCCGTACGTCCCACACGCCGCCGTCCAGTACCCAGCCCAGCATCGCCGCCGCTGTCACCCGCCCCGCGTAGACGGCGATGAGGGTGAGGGCCGCCGCGTGCGCGCTGCGGTGGCCGCTGCCCTGCCACTCGGCGTCGAGCAGGCGCCGCAGTTGAGGGCTGGAGCACGTGTCACCGTGGCCGCCGGGGGAGCCGCCGCCGCCGGTGGTGCCGCCGGTGCTGCTGCCGGTGCTGCCGGTGCTGCCGCCGGTCAGCAGCCGGTCGGCGGGCAGCCAGTCGCCCGACCGGGCCTCGGCTTGTGGCGGTTCGCCCGGCAGCATGTGGTAGCGCGGGCCGTACGCGGACGCGAGATCGGTCAGCGCGGACAGCGCGGTCAGCTCGTCGACGGGTACGGGACCGCCAGGGGCGCTCATCGGTGTGCGTCCTCCAGATCCGGCGGCAGGTAGACCACGGTCGGCGCCCCGGTACGGGGGTGGACGCGCACCTCGGCGCGGACTCCGTACACCCGGTCGAGCAGCTCTTCCGTCAGGACGGTGCCAGGCGGCCCCGCCGCCACCACCCGCCCGGCGTCCAGCACGTACAGCCGGTCGCAGAAGTAGGCGGCGAGGTTGAGGTCGTGCAGGGCGAGGAGTCCCGTGGCGGGCAGGTCGCGTACCAGGGACAGCAGCTCCCACTGGTAGCGCACGTCCAGGTGGTTGGTCGGTTCGTCCAAGGCGAGCAGCGCCGGGCTTTGGGCCAGCGCGCGGGCCACCAGGACCCGCTGCCGCTCGCCGCCGGACAGCGACTCGAACGGACGCGCGGCCAGTGCGGCGGCACCCGCCCGCTCCAGCGCCTCGCCCGCCTGGGCGGCGTCCCGCGCGGTGTCGCCCTCCCAGAACCGCTTGTGCGGGGAGCGGCCCATCGCGACCACCTGCCGTGCGGTCAGCCCGAATCCGCCGCCACCGTCCTGCGGTACGGCCGCCACCTTGCGGGCCCGCGCCTTGGCGTGCAGTGCCGCGGCGTCGTCGCCGTCGAGCAGGATCCGGCCCCGCGTGGGGCGCAGCGTGCCGTACACGCACCGCAGCAGGGTGGTCTTGCCGCTGCCGTTGGGGCCCACGATCCCGACGGTCTCGCCGGGCCGCGCCTCCAGCGTCACCCTGTCGAGGAGGGCACGCCCCTGCTCCACCTCGTAGGTAACCTCCTCGGCGTGCAGCGCGCAGGCCCGCGTCATGCCCACGCCCCCTCGCCGCGCTGGGAGCGGCGCAGCAGCCACAGGAAGAACGGGCCGCCGGTCAGCGCCGTCAGCACGCCGACGGGGATCTCCTGCGGGGCCGCGACCGTGCGGGCGGCCAGGTCGGCCAGCACCAGGAAGGCGGCGCCGCCCAGCGCCGCGACGGGCAGCAGGGCGCGGTGCGCCGCGCCGACGGCCATCCGGGCCGCGTGCGGCACCATCAGGCCGACGAACCCGATGGAGCCGCTCACCGTCACCAGCACCGCCGTCACCAGGGACGCCAGGACGAAGGCGGCGGCGCGGAAGCGGCCCACCTCCAGGCCGAGCGTGGTGGCGCCCTCCTCGCCGGCCAGCAGCAGGTCCAGCGGCCTGGCCAGCGCCAGCAGCAGCACCAGCCCCGCCAGCAGCACGAGCGCGGGCAGCGCCAGGGTGTTCCAGCGGGCCTGTCCGAGCCCGCCCAGGGTCCAGAAGAGGAGGGCGCGCAGGTGTTCCTTCTCCGAGGAGGTCACCAGCACCAGGCTGGTCAGCGCGGAGAGCACGTACTGCACCGCGACCCCGGCCAGCACCAGCCGCCCCGTCGTCATCGTGCCGCCGCGCCGCGCCATGGCGTACACGACCAGCAGCGCCACCATCGCCCCGGCGAACGCGCCCACGGACATCGAGACCGCGCCGATCCCGAACACGACGACGAGCGCGGCGCCCGTCGAGGCGCCGGAGGAGATGCCCAGCAGGTAGGGGTCGGCCACCGGGTTGCGTACCAGTGCCTGCAACACCGCGCCCACCAGGGCGAGTCCGGCGCCCACGACGGCTGCCAGCAGCACCCGGGGCAGCCGCACGTCCAGCACGATCGTGGTGAAGGGGCCCGGGCCTGAGCGGCCCGTCAGCGCCGCCAGCACCTCGCTGACGGGGATGCGCGCCGAGCCGAGGGCCAGTCCGGCGACGGCGCCCGCGAGCAGTACGGCGGTCAGCGCGGCGCACACCAGGGTGCGCCGCAGCGGTGAGGTGCGGGGCACGGGCTCAGGCACCCTTCCGCCGCGGGTGGAGTTGGCGCGCCAGGTCGTCCACCGCGTCGGGGACGCGCGGGCCCAGCACCGCGGAGGAGAGCGGCAGCACCGCGAACCGCTTGTGCTTGATGGCGGGCACGTCGGCCAGCGCCGGGTCCCGCAGCAGCCGCTTCTTCTTCTGCGCGAGGGTCGTCCCGCCGTAGTCGTAGATCACCACGACGTCCGGCTTACGCTGCACGACCTTCTCCCAGGAGACGTCGGCGAAGGGCTTGTCGACGTCCGCGAAGACGTTGCGGGCGCCGGCCCGGCGCAGGATCTCGTTGCCGATGCCGGCGCCGCCCGCGGTGAACGCCGAGCCCTCGCCGCTGTCGTAGACGAAGGCCCGCGTCTTCTCGGTGCCCTCCAGCCGCTTCGCGGTGGCGGCCAACTGCTCGTCCTGCGCTTCGATGAGGGCCTCGCCGCGCTCGGGCACGCCGAAGACGCGGGCCACCTGGCGGATCTCCCTGTGGAGGGTCGCGATGTCCGCGTGCTCGGTGCACGACTCCAGGTTGAGGCGCGTGGGGACGCCGCCCTCTTCGAGCGCCGTACGGTCGCGGCCCTCCGTCTTGTCGAAGGCGCTGGCGTAACCGCCGTAGACGAAGTCGGGGTTGGCGGCCAGCAGCACCTCCTTGGAGGGGTACTTGCCGGCCAGCACCTCCACGTCGTTGTACGCCTTGCGGTAGCGGGGGAGGATCTCGTCGTCCAGGTAGGCGGTGCCGGCCATCCTGTCCTGCAGGCCGAGGGCGAGCAGGATCTCGGTGACGTGCTGGTTCATGGTCACGGCCCGCTCCGGCGGCGCCGTGAAGGTCGTCTTCACGCCGCAGTTGGTGACCGTGTAAGGGAACCCCGCGGGAGAGCCCTTGCCCGTGGCGCCGCCGGCACGGGTGCCGCTCCCGCACGCGGCCAGCGGTATCAGCAGCAGCGCGGTGAGCAGTACGCGCGCCGCGCGTCCCGCACCGGCCCGCCTGGTCGCGGCACATGCCGCGCCCACCCGCCTGGTCGCGGCGCGTGCCGCACCCACCCGCCTGGTCCGGATCATGAGGCCTCCTCGGCTGTCTGCCCAGGTTCCGTCTCGTCCTCGGGCAGGAACCGCACCGAGGGCCGCCCGCCCGGGCCTTCGGCGGTCACCACCGAGCGCACCCCGTACACCCGGGCGACCAGTTCCTGGGTCAGCACCCGGCCCGGCGGCCCCGCCGCCACCGCCCGCCCCTGGCGCAGCACCACCAGGTGGTCGCAGAACATCGCCGCCAGGTTCAGATCGTGCAGCGCGACCACACTGGTGACCGGGCTGCGGGCGACGAGGGCCAGCAGCTCCAACTGGTGCCGCACGTCCAGGTGGTTGGTAGGCTCGTCCAGCAGGAGTTCGCTCGGCCGCTGGGCCAGCGCGCGGGCGATCTGCACCCGCTGCCGCTCGCCGCCCGAGAGGCTGTGCCAGGGCTGGTCGAGCCGGTCGGTCAGCCGGGTGTGCTCGACCGCTTCCCGTACGGCCGCCTCGTCCTCGGCCCCGGGCCCCGCCCAGGCGCCGCGGTGCGGGATACGGCCCAGCCGCACGACGTCCTCGACGGTCAGCTCGACACCGGTCTCGGCGTGCTGCTCGACCACCGCCACCCGCCGTGCCACGGCCCGGCGGCCCACCTCGCGCAGCGGCCTGCCGTCGAGGGTGACCACTCCCGAGGCGGTGGCCCTGATGCCGGCCAGCAGCCGCAGCAGCGTCGACTTGCCCGACCCGTTGGGGCCCAGCAGCCCCACCGTCTGGCCGGGACGCGGATCCAGGCTCACCCCGTCGACGACGAGCCGCCCGCCGGCCCGCCACGTCACGTTCCGCGCGCTCAGACTCACAGGCCCGCCCCCGCTGTGCCGTGGGCGCTCCGGCCGCGCCGCCCCCGGTGCAGGATGAGCACGAACGCCGGCACGCCCAGCAGCGAGGTCGCCACCCCGACGGGCAGCTCGCGCGGGGCCAGCAGGGTGCGCGCCGCGGTGTCCACCCACACCAGGAACAGGGCGCCCAGCAGCGCGGTGACGGGCAGCAGCCGCCGGTGCGCGGGCCCGGTCAGGGCGCGCGCCGCGTGCGGCAGCACCAGCCCGACGAAGCCGATGGCGCCGGCCGAACTGACCAGGACGGCCGTCAGCAGTGCCGTCACCAGCAGCAGCGCCAGCCGCATCCGCCGCACCCGCACGCCCAGCGCCGCCGCCGCCTCGGGCCCGAAGGCGAAGGCGTCCAGCGCGTGGGCCCGCGCCAGGCACACCGCCAGGGCGAGCGCCAGCGCCCCGGCGCCCACCGCGACCTCCACCCAGCTCGCGGAACCGAGCGAGCCCAGCAGCCAGAACAGCACACCGCGGGTCTGCTCGGCGTCGGCGGAGAGGAAGACGATCAGTGAGGTCAGCGCCGAGAAGAGCTGCATGGCGGCGATGCCCGACAGGAGCACGCGGTCCGTCGTACCGCCCGAGGTGTGCGCGAGCAGCAGCACCAGCGCGAAGGAGAGCGCGGCGCCGACGAAGGCACCCGCCGACAGGGAGAGCGCGCCGCCGCCCACGCCGAGGACGACCACGCTCACCGCGCCGGTGGAGGCGCCGGAGGAGACGCCCAGCACGAACGGGTCGGCGAGCGGGTTGCGCAGCAGCGACTGGAGCACCGCACCGCACAGCCCGAGACCGGCACCGCACACGGCGGCCAGCAGCGCGCGGGGCAGCCGCAGTTCCCACACGATGCCCTCGCGGATCGGGCTCAGCCCGGCGTCCGCCCCGCCCAGTCGCTCGACGACGACGCGCCACACGTCGGCCACGCCGATCCCCGCCTGCCCGACGGTGATGACCAGCGCGACCGACAGCGCACAGACCGCCGCCCCGAGGGCGCACACGAGGGCGGTGCCCCGCCCGCTGCGCAGCGCGAGCGTCCACCGCCGGGAGCGCCGCGCACCCGGCGCGGCCGACCGCGGGATTGGCCCTGCGGTCACTTCGCGGGCTCCGTGAGGTGGAGGTTCCGCAGACCGCGTGCGACCTTCTCCACCCCTTCGACGGTGCGGATCGAGGGGTTCATCGCCGCGCCGGGCAGCAGGACGTACCGCTTGTGGCGCACCGCCGTCATGTGGCGGGTGACCGGGTCGGACTCCAGCTTCTCGATCTTCGCCTTCGCCGTCTCGGCGGTCTGGTTCTTGCGGGTCAGGTCGCCCAGGACGATGACGTCCGGATCGCGGTCGGCCACGGTCTCCCAGCCGACCTGCGGCCACTCGTTGTGGGTGCCGGCGAAGGCGTTCTCGGCCCCGACCGCCCGCGTGATGACGCCGGGCGCCCCGCAGCAGCCGGCCACGTACGGGGACTCGGAGTTGGCGAACCAGTACAGGACGGAGGTGCCGTGCGCGTCCACGCCCTCGGTGGCCTTCGTCATCCTGGCCCGGAGCTCGGCGACCAGCTTCTCGCCGCGCTCCTCGACACCGAACGCCTTCGCCAGGTCGCGGACCTCGCCGTAGACCGTGTCCATGGTCAGCGGCTCGCGGCGCGCTCCGTCGCCGTTCGTCCCGGACTTCTTGGCGCAGTCGGCGGGGGAGAGGTAGGTGGGCACGCCCAGGTCGGTGAACTTCCCGCGCGGGGCGACGCCGCCCTTGTCGAGGGTGGCGGCGAACGAGGCGGTCACCAGGTCGGGCTCGCCGGCGAGCACCTTCTCCATGGCCGGGTAGCCGTCGGCCAGCCGCTCCACCTTCGCGTTCTCCTTCTCCAGCCCCTTCATCACCGGGTCGGTCCAGGTGCCGGTGCCCGCCATGCGGTCCGCGAGGCCGAGGGCCAGCAGGATCTCGGTCGATCCCTGGTCGAGCGAGACGGCACGCCGCGGGCGGTGCTCCAGGGTGACCTCGTGCCCGCAGTTGTGCAGCGTGCGCGGATAGCCCGCTTCGGCCTTGCCCGAGGCGGCCCCCGGCGAGGGCGTCGTCCCGCAGCCCGTGACGGCCGGCAGGAGGGTGAGGGCGAGGGCGAGAACCGCGGCCCGCAGGGCCCCACGGCGCGTTCGGCGCATGGCCAGCTGTGTCCTTCTCCGTCATAAGGCTCAGTCGCGGAGCCCGGCGTGCCACCGCCTCCGAGGTCCCGGAGTGCGGGTGCCAGCAGGTTTTCGGACTCGGGACTGTCGGAGTGTGCGCCTTCCCAGGGACCGCGCCCCAGTGGCCTCGTGCACACCCCAGTCCCACACCGCTGCGCGTCAGCTCCGGATTCGCACCGGATTCCCTGACCCGTTCAAGGGTTTGACTGGCGGCTGCAACGTACCACGCGGCCAGCGGGGCGGAGTAAGGGGGCGTTAGGGGGCGCTAGGGGGGAAAGGAGGAGAAGTGGCAAAAGGGACCCCGGGGCTTTGCCCGGCCCCGGGGTCCTGGGTGCCGTTCGTTCGCACGTCCCCAGCGGTTGATGGGCGGATCGTTCGGCGATGTCCTCGCGTGGAGCCACTCCACCACGGCCGCACGAAGAACGGCCGGCCGGGTTCGAACCGGCGTCTCGAGGTCGTCACCGCCCCGGTTGCCGGACGATGAACGGCGATGCTGAGCGTGGAGCGAGAGGTTGAGACTGACCGGGGCCTGACTGTGGCAGTGCCGCCGGGGGTTCACACATCAGCTTCAGTTTCAGCTTTGCGCTCCTGGCGCACCCCGGGCGGCAAGAGTCTGAATCTTTGCCCGGGGAGTCGGTGGGTGTCGGTGCGCGCTCGGCGCACCGACGCGGTCAGGAGAAGTGCTCGGGAGAAGTGCTCAGGAGAAGAGGTAGCCGAAGACGGCGTCTCCGACGCGCTGGTCGGTCACCTCCGTGGCGTTGGCCTCCTCGCGGGCGAACTTCACCGCGGCGGAGAGCTTCTCCAGCCGCTCCAGCAGCTCGTTGACGCGCCGCGCGGGAAGGGCGCCGGAGTACTTGACCGTCGTCCAGTACCCGACGGGGATGTCCTCGTAGTAGACCTCGACCTGGGCCGGGTGCTTCTCGGTGGCCTCCGCCTTGACGTGGTTGCGCGGCACCTTCTTGGTGCGGACCGTACGGACCTGCTCGGTCTTCCACCAGTCCGTGGACGGGTCCTGCTCCCAGGCCTCCGCGCCGTCCAGCACGGGCAGCCTGCGCAGGAAGGTGCCCAGTTCACCGAGCTGCTTCTCCAGGAACAGCAGGTAGGAGACCGGCACCTCGGCGAGCACGGTGCGCCCGTCGACGACGATGTCCGCGCGGGCCGTGAGGTTCGACCAGTCCTTCGTCGCCGTCACGTCGAACAGCCGCGTGAGGATCTTCGCCGTTTCCTTCAGCACATCCTCGGCCTTGACCTGCACCCGCGTCGACTCCGGCGGAAGCTGCTCGCCCTCTTCGTCCTTGGGCTGGTACGTACGCGAGATACCGGCGAGCATCTGCGGCTTTCCCAGCCCGTGCTGCGCCTGCGCCAGGTCCTGGGCCACCTTGGACTTGACGCCCTTCTCGACTGCGATGATCTGATTCAGCTTCGCCACGTTCGTGAACCTAACAGCCCAACCTCCGTGCTCACCACGGGTTTTGTTCGACAGCCTCGTCACGGCACTGTCCGCGCCGTGTCCCACGTCCGGGTGAAAAAGGATGTTCATCGCTTCGCCCCGGGTAGGCCAAGTCCGCCAGCCACTCGCGTACCTGGGGGACCGGACGTTGTCGCAACCCTTCGAACTGCCCGACTTCTACGTGCCGTACCCGGCCCGCCTCAACCCGCACCTCGAAGCGGCACGGGCCCACACCCGCGAGTGGGCGGCGCGGCAGGGGATGCTGGAGGGCTCCGGGGTATGGGACACCGCGGACCTGGAAGCGCACGACTACGCGCTGCTGTGCGCCTACACGCACCCCGACGCGAGCGAGGACGACCTGGCGCTGGTCACCGACTGGTACGTGTGGGTCTTCTTCTTCGACGACCACTTCCTGGAGATGTTCAAGCGCACTCAGGACCGCGCGGGCGGCAAGGCGTATCTGGACAGGCTCCCGCTGTTCATGCCGCTGGACGGCACCGCGGCGGTGCCCGAGCCCACCAACCCGGTCGAGGCCGGGCTGGCCGACCTGTGGGCCCGCACCGTGCCGTCGATGTCCCGTGACTGGCGCGCCCGGTTCGCCGTGAGCACCGAGAACCTGCTCAACGAGTCGCTGTGGGAGCTGTCCAACATCAACATCGGCCGGGTGCCGAACCCGGTCGAGTACATCGAGATGCGCCGCAAGGTCGGCGGCGCCCCCTGGTCGGCCGGGCTCGTGGAGTTCGCCGCGCACGCCGAGGTGCCCGCCGCCGTCGCCGGCTCCCGCCCCCTGTGCGTGCTGCGCGACACGTTCTCCGACGCCGTCCACCTGCGCAACGACCTGTTCTCCTACGAGCGCGAGATCGGGGACGAGGGCGAGCTGTCCAACGGCGTCCTCGTGCTGGAGACGTTCCTGGACTGCACCACCCAGGAGTCGGCCGAGGCGGTCAACGACCTGCTGACCTCCCGTCTCCAGCAGTTCGAGCACACCGCACTGACCGAACTGCCCGCGCTCTGCGCCGACAAGGGCCTCGACCCGGCGGACCAGGCCGCCGTCGCCGCGTACGTCAAGGGACTCCAGGACTGGCAGTCCGGCGGCCACGAGTGGCACATGCGCTCCAGCCGCTACATGAACGGCGGGGCGGCCACCGCCGGGGACACGGGCCCGGCAGCCGCCCGCCTGCCGTTCCTCCCCGCGGGGCTGGGCACCTCGGCGACGGACATCCTCGCCGGCATCGCGCGTACCGCCCCGCAGCGCGTCCGCTCCTTCACCCACGTCCCGCACGAGCGCACGGGCCCCTCGGTGCTGCCCGCCTTCGAGATGCCCTTCACGCCCCAGCTCAGCCCCCACCTGGACGGGGCCCGCGAGCGGGTCGTCACCTGGGCCCGCGCGATGGGGCTGCTGGACCCGCAGCCGGACGTGCCGGGGGGCCGGGTGTGGGACGAGGAGCTGATCCGCGACAACGACCTGCCGCTGTGCGCCGCCGGTATCCACCCCGACGCCACCCGGGCCCAACTCGACCTCTCCTCCGCCTGGCTGGCCTGGGGCACGTGGGGCGACGACTACTACCCGGTCCGCTTCGGCCGCACCCGCGACCTGGCGGGCGCCAAGGTGTGCACCGAGCGCCTGTCGCTGTTCATGCCCGTCGAGGGAGAGCCGCTCCCGCCGCCCGCCGGTCCGCTGGAGCGTTCGCTGGCCGACCTGTGGGCGCGCACGGCGGGCCCGATGTCCGTGGCCAAGCGCCGCCGCTTCCGCGCGGCCATCGAGACCATGGCGGAAAGCTGGCTGTGGGAGCTGGACAACCAGGCGGCCAACCGCATCCCCGACCCCGTCGACTACGTCGAGATGCGGCGCAGGACCTTCGGCTCCGACCTGACGATGAGCCTGTGCCGGCTGGCCCATCCGGACAGCATCCCGGAGGAGATCTACCGCAGCGGACCCATGAAGTCGCTGGAGAACGCGGCGGCCGACTACGCCTGCCTGCTCAACGACGTCTTCTCGTACCAGAAGGAGATCGAGTACGAGGGGGAGATCCACAACGGGCTGCTCGTCGTCCGCGACTTCTTCGACTGCGACTACCCGACGGCGCTGCGCATCGTCGACGACCTGATGACCTCCCGCATCAGGCAGTTCCAGCACGTGGCCGCCCATGAGTTCCCCGTGCTCTACGACGACTTCGCCCTGGACGAGGACGGCCGTGCGGCGCTCGACGGGTACGTGCGGGAGCTGGAGAACTGGATGTCGGGCATCCTCGTGTGGCACCGCGACTGCCGCCGCTACACCGAGAGCGACCTGCGGCGGCACTACGCGCCGGGCTGGCCGTTCGACGGCCCCGCGGGACTGGGTACCTCAGCGGCCCGGCTGGCGCTGCGCTAGAGCTTTTCCTGCGGCTTGTGCTTCCGCAGAGGGGGTGCCAGTGCCCGTGGTGTGCGGTCCGCGGGTGGGTTGCGGCGTGCCGCGCAGTTCCCCGCGCCCCTCCGGGGCGCGTCCACCTCCACCTGCGCCCCCGCGGACGGCGGGCAGTGGTCGGCCCCTCCCCGGCCCCGGGGAGGGGCCGGGGGGAGCGGTGTCAGGGCAGCAGTGAGCGGACCAGGCGGCAGGTGACCGGCGACGGCGGGTGCACGCCGATGCGCTGCGCCGTCGCGTGGATGGTGTGGTCGCACGCCTGCTCGGCGGTGTAGACGCCGGTGTCGAGCAGGGCTATGGCGATGCGCATGGCCTTCAGTTGGCGGTTGTGCGCCACGTACCACGCGCGCGGCCGCCCTGCCGGCAGCGGCTTCTTCGGCAGGGTCGGCAGCGTGGACATGGCCGGCAGCTGCGGCTGCTGGTGTCGCGGGCGGCCGGCGGGACGGGTGTGGGAACGGGAGGTACGGGTACGGACAGCAGTCATCGACGGCTCCTTCGATGCGTCGGTGCGCTCCCTGGCAACTCCTTGAATTCTACCCGCCCCCACTGACAAAACCCGCTGGTCACCCTGGAGTTCGGGACTCTTGTTCGATTAAGCGGCGGTGTCCTCCGCCGCCGCCCCCACCGGCGCACTCGACAGGTGGAAGTCGCGCAGTATCTGCGCCGTCGCGCGCTCCGCCGAACCGACCGCCCCGCGCGGCGTACTGGTGTCCCGGTGCTCCCCGCACACGTAGAGCCCCGACAGCACCCGCACGGGGCGCCGGGGATCGTGCGGCGCCGGCATCGCCACGACCGCCTCGGGATCGTGGTACGCCGCCAACAGCTCCCACCGGTCCGTGGACGTGCCGTGGACACCCGCCAACTGCGCGCGGGCCGCCTTGTCCAACGCCGCCGAAGGGTCGGCCGACCGCTCGCCCAGCACCACGGAGGTGACGAGCGTGCGGCCCGGACCGGCACGTGAGGGGTCCACGGCCGACGCCACCCAGGTGTGGCTGACCGGATCGCTCTCGGGTCCGGCTCCCTCCACCCCGCTCCGCGCCCCGCCCCTGCGCTCCGCGCACACCGTGAAGGAGGCGCCCGCCGCGCCGGTCGGCAACAGCTCCTCGACCGCGTGGTGCAGCACCGTCACCGGGTGGAAGTCCGGCACCCGCAGCCCCGGCAGCAGCCCGGCGGCCGAGCGGGCGCCGGTGGCCACCAGCGCCGCCTCGCAGGCATACGTGCCGTGCCGCTCGGTCGCGACGGCGTGCGTGCTCACCGAGGTGACCCTCACACCTGTGCGGACCGTGCCCGGTGGCAGCGCTGCCGCCAGCAGCTCGCAGACCGTGGCCTGACCACCGGCGGGTACGCCCAGACCGCCGCGGACGAAGCCGTGCAGCGTCAGGTCGGCGACCCGGCTGGAGGTCGTCAGCTCCGGGTCGGACAGCAGCGCCGTCAGCAGGGGGCGCATCAGCGTCTGCGCTGCCCGGGACGGCGACCCGCGCGTCGACAACGCCTCTTCCGCCGTCAGTTCGGGGCGCAGCAGCAGCCCCTGCGCGGGGGTCGAGGCGAAGCGGCTCAGCGCCCCGCGCAGCCGGGCCAGCCCGAACGCGTCGGACATGTCGGCGCGGCTGCGCGCGCCGGTCAGCGCGCGGGCGGTGGACAGCGCGCCTCGCGCGCTCCCTGCGCCCCTCGTGCGCCGGTCGAGGCGCGCGGTACGGGCCGCGCAGAGCGGACCGTCGGACCCCTGCGGGACGCGTGGACGTCCCGGCCCCTCGCCCTGCGGCATGCGGCCGGTGCCACGGGGCGAGGGCCGCGCCGTGACCCGGTGCGTCCTGTCCTGGCAGTGCAGCAGCGCGCCCGGCGCGAACGGGCGCAGCGTCAGCGCGTCCAGCGGGGGCAGACCGGCGAAGGCCGCACCGTCCTGGGCCAGGTTCAGTACTCCGGGCGCGCGGTCGAGCCGGTAGCCGTCGACCGCGTCGGTCCGCAGCCGTCCACCGACCCGGGGAGCCGCCTCCAGTACGACGACGCGCAGCCCCGCGCGGGTCAGCCGGTAGGCCGCCGCCAGCCCGGCCAGGCCGGCACCCACGACGACCACGTCAGCGGTCTGCTCCCGGCCGACGGCATCCGCCTGATGCCCACCACCCGTGCCTGCGCGGTTCGTCTGTGCGCTGCTGATCGGCACTGTCCCTCCCGACGTCGACGGCGTGCGGGTCCGGTTGCTCATTGCCTGATGCCCCGGTGCGCGTGGCTCATACCCGTGTTCGAGGGTTGGTGTGGGAACAGCGTGTGCGGTACGTCGCGCAGGGGGCGCCCGGATGCATGACCGCGGGCGCCCCTCCGGGACGGGAGGTTCAGAGCGCCGCCCTGATGGCCGCGGTGATGTCGGGGAAGGCGAACCGGAACCCGGCGTCGAGCAGCCTGCGCGGCAGCACCCGCTGGCTGCCGAGCACGTCCCCGGCGAACTCGCCGAGCGCGAGCCGCAGGGCGGGAGCGGGCACCGCGAAGGGGGTGGGGCGGCGCAGTACGCGTCCCATGGCGGCGGTGACCTCCCGATTGGTGGCGGGCCGGGGAGCCGTCAGGTTGACGGGCCCGGACACGTCGGCGCGGTCGAGGAGGAAGCGGAGGGCCGCCACGTGGTCGTGGAGGGCGATGTGGCTCCAGTACTGGCGTCCGGTGCCGAGGCGCCCGCCGAGCCCGGCGCGGAAGAGGGGAAAGAGCCGACCCCACGCGCCGCCACCGCGGGCGACGACCAGGCCGGTGCGCGCCGGCACGGTGCGGATGCCCGCTTCCTGGGCAGGCCTGGCCGCGGCTTCCCAGTCCTGGCACAGGTCGGCGAGGAAGCCGTCGCCGGGCCCGGCCGTCTCGTCGACGGCGCGGTCCCCGGTGTCGCCGTAGTACCCGATCGCGGTGGAGAGCAGCAGGGTGCGCGGCGGGTCCGCCAACGCGGCGAGGGCGGTGGCCAGCGTGCGGGTGCCCCGCACGCGGCTGTCGCGCAGTTCGCGCTTGTACGCCTCCGTCCAGCGGCGGTCGCCGACGCCCGCGCCGGCGAGGTGGACGACGGCTTCGCAGCCGACGAGTGAGGCGGTGTCGACGTGGCCGTCCTGCGGATGCCAGGTGACCTCGTCGGCGGCGGAGGCGGGCCGCCGTACGAGCCGGAGGACGTCGTGCCCTTCGGCGCGCAGCGACCGGGTGAGCGCAGTGCCGATGAGTCCGGTGGAACCGGTGACCGCGATTCGCATGCGCCCATCCTGGCGCATGCGCCCGCCCGGGGGCCGCCTGCCGCCCCCCGTCACTCGCCCCGGAAGCGGTCCCACAGCCTCGGCAGGCGTTCGGCCAGCGCGGTGGGGTCCTCCAGGTCGAGGGGGACGCCGGCGGGGTCGGCCGGTGCCTCGGGCAGGCCCAGTTCGGGCAGGACGGTGCCGGTCAGTCGCTCGTACGCCTCGTCGCCGGCGAAGCCCAGTTCCTCGCCGTCCCCGTCCAGTTCCTCGTCGAAGTCGGCCAGCAGCCCGGCGAGGGCGTCCGCGTCGTGCGCGGCGCCCTCGAAGACCTCCCGGCCCTGACCGATCAGCCAGCAGCGGAACCCGTCGAACACGTCGTCGCTCGCCCCGTCGAGCAGGATCCACGCGGCGGCCCACAGGTCCCACTGGTAGGCGCGGCTGTAGCGGGACTCGAAGTGGCGGGCGAAGTAGGTCACGGCGTCGGGGTCGAGCTGGGTGAGCCGCTCGACGAGCAGGTCGGCCTGTTCCTCGGGGTCGCCGTCCGCCTCCCGGCGTGTGGAGTCGATCAGCGCCCAGAACTCCGTCTCGTCCATCACGCCCCCAGCATCGAGCCTGCGCGCCCGCCGCGCACGCGGAGTGCTCCAGATGCGGCTGTGTCGTTACCCGGCCCGTGCCACGGCGTCCGGCGCGCGGTTCGCATACCCGACGGAAGGTGTCCGGTATCGCTGCGAGCGTGTTCCCCGTCGTACCGCGCGACACCCGGACTTCCAGGAGGAACAGGTGCACGAATCCAACGCTTCTCGCGGGCCGCTGGCCGGAAAGGCCGCCCTCGTCGCGGGCGCTACCAGGGGCGCGGGGCGGGCCATGGCGGTCGAGCTGTGCCGCGCGGGGGCCACCGTCTACGCGACGGGGCGGACCACCCGGGCGCGGGCCAGCGAAGTCGGCAGGACGGGCGAGACGATCGAGGAGACCGCCGAACTGGCGACCGAGGCGGGCCGCGAGGAAGGAGGCGGCACGGGCATCGCCGTCGCCGTCGACCACCTCGACCCCGAACAGGTGCGCGACCTGGTCGCCCGCATCGACCGTGAGCAGGGCAGGCTCGACATCCTCGTCAACGACCTGTGGGGCGGCGACCACCTCGTCGGCTTCGACAAGAAGCTGTGGGAACACGACCTGGCCGACGGACTCCGTGTCCTGCGGCTCGGCATCGACAGCCACCTGATCACCAGCACCCACGCCCTGCCGCTGCTCACCCGGCGGCCGGGCGGGCTGCTGATCGAGGTCACCGACGGCACCGAAGAGTCCAACCAGAACTACCGCGAACCCGTCTACTACGACCTGGCCAAGGCCGCGCCCCTGCGCATGGCCCGGGCGCTCGCCCAGGAGACGGCGGAGTACGGCACCACCGCGGTGTGCCTGACCCCGGGCTGGCTGCGCTCGGAGGCGATGCTCGACACTCACTTCCACGTGACGGAGGAGAACTGGCGCGACGGCTGCGCCACCGACCCGCACTTCGCCATCTCCGAGACCCCGACCTTCGTCGGCCGCGCCGTGGCCGCCCTCGCCGCCGACCCCGACGTGGCGCGCTGGAACGGGCAGTCCCTCTCCAGCGGGGGACTCGCCCAGGTCTACGGCTTCACCGACGTGGACGGCTCCGCACCGGACGCCTGGCGCTACATCGCCGAGGTCCAGTTCGCGGGCAAACCGGCGGACGTGACCGGCTACCGCTGACCGGGGACCGGAGAAGGCTTCTCCCCGTAGAGCGCCGCCGTGCGCCGTGCCGCCTCCGCGAGGCGGGCGCGCAGCCGCGGCGGCGCCAGCACCTCGCACTCGGGGCCCAGCGTGAGGAGCTGGCTGTAGCCCACCTCCTCGTTCTCCACCCGCAGCGAGACGATTCTGTCCCCGTTCCCGTCGACGGTGCCCTTTGCCAACGCCTCGTCCGCCGCTGCCCGGTCGGTGACGTACCGCAGCCGCCCGGCCCCCGCCTCGGTGAGCCGGAGCGTCACCCGGGTACGCAGGATGGAGCGTGCGAAGGCCGCCGCGCGCTCCGTCCAGAAGTCGGCCAGATCGAAATCGGCCGCCCTCTCGAACACCGTGTCGTGGACGGCGACACCGGTGAACCTGTCGACGCGGTACACCCGCCACGGGTCCCGGCCGGGGGCACCCTCGTCGGCGGGCACCCGGGCCGCCAGGTACCACTGGCCCGCCTTCAGGACCAGGCCGTACGGTTCCAGCTCCCGTTCGACCTCGCCCTTCTTCCCGGCGTACCGGACCGCGGCCCGCCGGTCCGACCAGACGGCGTCGGCCAGCGCGGGCAGCAGCGGCGGCGTCCCCGGCGCCTGCCACCAGCCGGGCGCGTCCAGATGGAAGCGCTGCGACGACCCCTCGTGCACGTCCCGCAGCGCGGGATCGAGCGCGGCCGAGACCTTCAGCCGCGCCGCCGAAGCCGCGTCGTCCAGCCCCAGGTCCCGCAGCGCCGAGGGCACCCCCGACAGGAACAGCGCCTCCGCCTCGCTGCGGCCCATCCCCGTCAGCCGCGTGCGGTAGCCGCCGACCAGCCGGTAGCCTCCCGCCCGGCCCCGGTCCGCGTACACCGGCACGCCCGCCTCGGACAGGGCGAGCACGTCACGGGCGACCGTGCGTTCGGAGACCTCCAGCTCGGCGGCCAGCTCGCCGCCGGTCATCTCCCTGCGCGCCTGGAGCAACAGCACCATTTTGATCAGCCGCGCCGCCCGCATGGTGAATACCCCTCCCCGCCGTCTTTGTCCCGCTGTTAACGTTCCGCCAGTTATACAGCGAACAAGGAATCGGTCATGTCTCAGCAAACTCGCGAACAGTGGGGCTCGCGGACCGGATTTCTGATGGCCGCCATCGGCTCCGCCATCGGACTGGGCAACATCTGGCGCTTCCCCGCGGAGGCGTACAAGAACGGTGGCGGGGCCTTCCTCCTGCCGTATCTCGTCGCGCTGCTCACCGCCGGCCTCCCCCTGCTCATCCTCGAATACTCGGTGGGCAGGAAGTACCGGAAGTCACCGCCCGTCGCCTTCCGGCAGATATCCAAGCCCGCCTCCGTCATCGGCTGGTGGCAGGTCGCCATCTGCTTCGTCATCGCCAGCTACTACGCCGTGATCGTCGCCTGGGCCCTACGGTATGCGGGGTTCTCCTTCGGCAAGGACTGGGGCAAGGACCCCGAGGCGTTCTTCTCCGCGGATTTCCTCCACTCGGCATCCGAGCCGGGGCTGCCCACCAGCTGGGTCGGTGGCGTCTTCTGGCCGCTGCTGGCCGTGTGGCTCGTCGTCCTGATCATCCTGGCCCTGGGCGTCCGCCGCGGTATCGAGCGCTCCAACCAGATCTTCATCCCCCTGCTGGTGCTCTTCTTCGTCGTCCTGGTGATCCGGGCCGTCACCCTGGACGGTGCCGCCGAGGGCCTCGACGCGCTCTTCTCACCCGACTGGGGAGCGCTCACCGACGGAAGCGTCTGGGTCGCCGCCTACGGGCAGATCTTCTTCTCCCTGTCCATCGGCTTCGGCATCATGGTCACCTACGCCTCCTACCTGGGGCGCCGCTCCGACCTGACGGGCTCGGCGCTGGTGGCCGGCTTCGCCAACAGCTCCTTCGAGATCCTCGCCGGTATCGGGGTGTTCGCCACCCTCGGCTTCATGGCGCAGGCCAACGGCGTCGCCGTCGGCGAGGTCGTCACCGACGGAGTCGGCCTGGCCTTCATCGCCTTCCCCGCCGTGATCTCCCAGATGCCGATGGGCGGCCTCTTCGGCTTCCTCTTCTTCGCGTCCCTGGCCATCGCGGGCATCACCTCGCTGGTCAGCATCGTGCAGGTGATCATCTCCGCGGTGCAGGACCGCACCGGCATGCGGCGGCTGCCCGCCGTGTGGGGCGTCGGCGGCCTGGTCGCCCTCGTCTCGCTGCTCCTGTTCCCGACGGACGCGGGCCTGGCACTGCTCGACTCGGCCGACCACTTCATCAACCAGTACGGCATCGCACTGGCCGCGCTCGTCTTCCTCGTCGTCATGGGCTGGGTACTGCGGCGGCTGCCGGTCTTCCAGGCGCACGCCGACGAGACCTCCGCGATCCGGCTCGGCCTGTGGTGGCGCGTCTGCCTCGGGGTGATCACCCCGCTGGTGCTCGGCTGGATGATGGTCGACAGCCTGCGCGCCGAGTTCGACGAGAACTACGGCGGATACCCCACCTCCTTCCTGGCCTGGGCAGGGTGGGGGGTCGCCGGCGGTGCGCTGGTGATCGGCGTCCTGATCGCCCTTGTCCCCTGGCGCAACGCGCCGCGAGCCGAGCGGGAGGAGGTGCGCTGATGTCGGCAGGAGCCGTGGTGATGATGGTCGCCGCCATGCTCATCGTGTGGGGTGGCCTGATCGCCGCCGTGCTGCGTCTGCGGCGGCACCCGGACCCGGAGTAGCACCGAGAGCAACGCAGCGCGAAGGGCCCGCCGCGGCGACCGCGGCGGGCCCTTCGCACCAAGGTCACGGCGTCACGGCGTCACGGCGTCGTGCGGAGTCCCGCGACGAGGATCTCGACCAGGCGGCGTGCGTCGTAGCGGGGGTCGCAGGACGCGCCGACGCAGAGGTTGCCGACGCCGCGCATCAGCGCGTAGGCCTCCACGTCCGCCCGGATCTCGCCGGACTCGGCCGCGGCGTCGAGCAGCTGGGCGCACACGGGTACGAGGCGGTCGAGGAAGTAGGCGTGCAGCGTCTCGAATCCGGCGTTGTCGGACTGCAGCACGGCGGCGAGTCCGTGCTTGGTGACCAGGAAGTCCACGAACAGGTCGATCCACTGCCCGAGCGCGGCGTGCGGGGTCGCGCCGGAGGCCAGCAGCGCCGGACCCGCCTCGGCGCACGCTTCGACCTGGTGGCGGTAGACGGCGATGATGAGGTCGGCGCGCGTCGGGAAGTGGCGGTACATCGTGCCCATCCCGACACCGGCCTTCGCCGCGATGTCGCGGACCGGCGCCTCCACCCCCGACGCGACGAAGACCGCGGCGGCGGCTTCGAGCAGCATCTCCTCGTTGCGCCGGGCGTCCGCCCGCTTCGACCGGGCCGCCGCCCGCCCCGTGCGCTCCTCGCCGTCGTCCACCGCGCTGCTCCCTCCGCCCTGTAACCCACCGGCCCGCCACCCCTGGGGACCGGCAGGCGTCTCCCGACCCGGCATGCGTTCCCGGCCCGGCGTCCGTCCCCGGTCCGGCATGCGTTCCCGGTCCGGCATGCTTTCCCGGCACGCGGCACGCGGCACGCGGCACGCGGCACGCGGCACGTCGGCCGTACCGCCGCCGGAACGAGGTTCCGCTTCCCACGGTACCCGCACCGGCGCACCCGCCCGCACATCGGCCGGACAGCCCCCGCCCCGGCCCGCGGACGGGCTCGGGGCACCGGACAGCCGAAGGGGCCCCCGCCGGCGGCGGAGGCCCCTTCCGGGCGGCGGCGTCAGGACGACCCTTACGCCAGCCCGTACTTCTCGGCCGCCTTGCGGACGTCCTCCGACTTGACCTCGCCGCGGCGGGCGAGACGCGACAGCGCGGCGACGACGACGGACTCCGGGTCGACACCGAAGTGGCGGCGGGCGCCCTCCCGGGTGTCGGAGAGGCCGAAGCCGTCGGTGCCGAGGGAGGACCAGTCCTGCTCGACCCACTGGCTGATCTGGTCGGGCACGGCCCGCATCCAGTCGCTGACGGCCAGCACCGGGCCGGGCGCACCCTCCAGAACGCGGGTCACGTACGGCACGCGCTCCTCGCCGCGCAGCGCCGCCGCGTCGCACTCCATGGCCTCACGCCGCAGCTCGGTCCAGGACGGCGCCGACCACACGTCGGCGGCCACACCCCACTCCTCGGCGAGGATCTTCTGCGCGTCGAGAGCCCAGTGGATCGCGGTGCCGGAGGAGAGCAGCTGGATGCGCGGGGCGTCCTTGGGCGCGCCCTCCGCCTCGCGGAAGCGGTAGAGCCCCTTGAGGATGCCTTCCTCCACGCCGTCGCCCTCCGGCATCGGCGGCTGGACCTTGGTCTCGTTGTAGACCGTCAGGTAGTAGAAGACGTCCTCCTGCTGGTCCGCTTCCGGACCGTACATCCGGCGCAGGCCCTCCTTGACGATGACGCCGACCTCGTAGGCGAACGCCGGGTCGTAGGAGAGCGCCGCCGGGTTGGTGGAGGCCAGCAGGTGGGAGTGGCCGTCGGCGTGCTGGAGGCCTTCGCCGGTCATCGTCGTACGGCCGGCCGTGGCGCCGATGACGAAGCCGCGGCCGAGCTGGTCGGCGAGCGCCCAGAACTGGTCGGCGGTCCGCTGGAACCCGAACATCGAGTAGAAGATGTAGAACGGGATCATCGGCTCGCTGTGCGTCGCGTACGACGTCGCCGCCGCGGTGAAGTCCGCCAGCGAACCGGCCTCGGTGATCCCCTCGTTGAGGATCTGACCGTCGGCGGCCTCCTTGTAGTACAGGAGCTGGTCGCGGTCGACCGGGTCGTAGGTCTGCCCCAGCGGCGAGTAGATGCCGGCGGAGGGGAAGAGCGACTCCATGCCGAAGGTGCGGGCCTCGTCGGGGACGATCGGCACCCAGCGCTTGCCGGTCTCCTTGTCCCGCATCAGGTCCTTGACCAGCCGGACGAACGCCATGGTGGTGGCGATCTCCTGCGAGCCCGAGCCCTTCTTCAGCGCGTCGAACGGCTTGTCGGCGGGCGCGGGCAGACCGACCGCGTGGACGCGGCGGGCCGGCGCGGGGCCGCCCAGCTCGGCGCGGCGCTCCTGGAGGTAGCGGACCTCGGGGGAGTCGGCGCCCGGGTGCACGTAGGGCACCAGCTCGTCGTCCAGCTTGCTGTCCGGAATCGGGAGCTCCAGCAGGTCCCGCATGGCGCGGAACTCCTTGCCGGTGAGCTTCTTCATCTGGTGGTTGGCGTTGCGGGACTCGAAGCCCGGGCCCAGGGTCCAGCCCTTGACCGTCTGCGCCAGGATCACCGTCGGCGCGCCCTTGTGCTCGACGGCCGCCTTGTACGCCGCGTACACCTTGCGCGGCTCGTGTCCGGCGCGCGAGGTCTTGAACAGCTCGGTGATCTTGTCGTCGCCCAGCAGCTTGCCGATCTCGGCCAGCGCGGGGGAGGCGCCGAAGAAGTGCTCGCGGATGTAGGCCGCGTCCCGGGTGGCGTACGTCTGGAACTGGGCGTCCGGCACCTCGCGCAGCCTGCGGGTGAGCGCTCCCGTGGTGTCCAGCGCGAAGACCTCGTCCCACGCGGAGCCCCACAGGGACTTGATGACGTTCCATCCGGCGGCGCGGAACTGGGCCTCCAGCTCTTGGACGATCTTGAAGTTCGCGCGGACGGGGCCGTCGAGGCGCTGGAGGTTGCAGTTGATGACGAAGGTGAGGTTGTCCAGCTGCTCGCGCCCGGCCAGGGCGAGGGCTGCGGTCGACTCGGGTTCGTCCATCTCGCCGTCGCCGAGGAAGGCCCACACATGCGAGGCGGAGGTGTCCTTGATGCCCCGGTTGGTGAGGTAGTTGTTGAAGCGTGCCTGGTAGATCGCGGAGATCGGGCCCAGGCCCATGGAGACGGTGGGGAACTCCCACAGCCACGGCAGGCGGCGCGGGTGCGGGTAGGACGGCAGCCCGTCACCGCCGGACTCCTGGCGGAAGCGGTCGAGGTGGTCCTCGGTGAGCCGCCCGTCGAGGAAGGCGCGGGCGTAGACGCCGGGGGAGGCGTGGCCCTGGACGTAGAGCTGGTCGCCCGAGCCGCCGTCCGCACCCTCCTTGCCCTTGAAGAAGTGCTCGAAGCCGGTCTCGTAGAGCCACGCAGCCGACGCGAACGTCGCGATGTGGCCGCCGAGGCCGTAGCGGCTGCCGCGGGTGACCATGGCGGCGGCGTTCCAGCGGTTCCACGCGGTGATGCGGGACTCCATCGCCTCGTCGCCGGGGAAGGCCGGCTCGGCCGAGGTGGGGATGGTGTTGACGTACTCCGTCTCCAGCAGCCCTGGCACGGCCAGGCCGCTGTGCTGGGCGTGCTCGACGGTGCGACGCACCAGGTACGCGGCTCGTTCGCCGCCCGCGTGCGAGGAGACGGCGTCGAGCGACTCACGCCATTCGCCGGTCTCCTGCGGATCACGGTCCGGGAGCTGGTCGAGCTCGCTCGGATGCGGCGGGCGTACGGGGTCGGGCATGGTGGCCACCTTCCGGACGTGTAGGCCCCTCCAAACGGGTCGGGAGGGCGGTTGTGCGAGTGGGCGTGGTAACCCTGAACGGGCAGGACAGGGGGCACCCAACACAGGGACTCTACGCCTGTGATCGATGATCGATCAAAGGATCGGAAGGTAAAAACCGCCCACGACCCGAAATTGGCATTCCGTGCCTCGAAACCAGGCACCGAATGCCAGACCCCTGGAGGGGCGCGGGGAACTGCTCCCCCTGGGGGTACCGCCCGGCCGGAGGCTGGGGGACTCCGGCCGGGAGGTGCCCCCACCAGCCCCGGCGCACCCGTACGCGGGCGACGGGCGCGCCCCCCACGGCGGGCTGCCGCCAGCAGCGGATGCTAACGAGGCGCCGGCGCACACCCCAGCACGTGCTCCTTCACCAGCGGGCCGATGCCCGGATCGCGCCGCTCGATCGCGGCCAGCACGGCCTCGTGCTCCTCGGCGTACGACTGCTGCACCGTCCCCAGCCACCGGATCGACAGCGCCGTCCACACCTCGATGCCCAGCCCCTCCCAGGTGTGCAGCAGAACGCTGTTGCCCGCCGCCCGCACCAGCTCCCGGTGGAAAGACACCGTGTGCCGCACCTGCGCCTCACCGTCCCCGCACCGGTCCGCCTCGTACAGCGCCTCCACGTGCGACCGCAGCGCCGTCACGTCCTTGGCCAGGACCGGCACCGCCAGCTCCACGGCGATCTGCTCCAGACCGGCCCGCACGGGGTAGATCTCCTCCAGGTCGGCGGGCGACAGGTCCCGCACCCGCGCACCCTTGTTCTGCGCCGACTCGATCAGCCGCAGCGCCTCCAGCTCGCGCAGCGCCTCCCGCACGGGCGTCTGGCTCACCTCCAGCTCCACCGCGATCCGCCGCTCCACGATCCGCTCACCCGGCTTCCAGCGCCCGCTGACGATCCCGTCGACGATGTGCTCCCGGATCTGCTCGCGCAGCGACTGGACGACGGGCGGCGTCATGAGAATGCTCCTCGCAACGAGGGGGTGGGGCCCCTAGACGATACGGCGTGGGCAGGCACGCGGTGCCACTGCGTACGGTGAGGCTTCGGTCACTCGAATTCCCGAACAAATGGTGATCCGCCGAATACAATGCGGCCCTGGGTGGAGGCCTGGTCGCAAGGCGCGCACGGCCAGCTGAGGCGGAGGGGGCAGCGTGTCGTTCGAGCAGGAATGGACGCGACTGAAGGCGAGGCACGCGTCAGACGGGCCCGCTGTGCAACTCGACCACGCCCCGCCGCCCCCCGACGGCGCGGGCAGCGACCCCGCATCGGAGGCGCCGGGCCTTGTGGTGCACCAGGACGACCTGGGTGCCGTCGGCCACGAGGCCTTCAAGCTGCACGGGGCACTCCACAAGAAGGCCGACATCGCGAACGCCGGCCGCGGCAAAGGGGACATGGGCTCGACCGCCTCCGCCGCGAAGGAGCTGTCCACGCGGCACCTCTCGATGGGCGACGAACTCGATATCACGCTCACCACCTGGTCTTCACACAGGAGGCTCCATGACAGGTGCTTCGCGCGTGGCGGTCGTTGTCGGCGGCACTGTGGTCGCCGGTGTGACGGCCCTGGTCCTGGCGCTGTGGTCGCTGTCCGACGCGGCAGTCTCAGAGCAGGACAAGAAGGAGAAAAAGTGCTGCTGGAAGGAGGGCGTGACCTCAGCCTCGCTCAGCCGTGAGGTGGGGCTGCGCATCCCCGAGGAGGCGAAGGACAAGCGCGCCGCGTACAAGACGGGCTCTCGCTACGACACCGCGCTGCTGGCCTTCACGCTTCCCGACACCGAGGCGCGGAACTACGTGGACCGGCTCAAGCCGTCGGGCGACACATTGCTCCGAAACACCCACCCCAAGCAGAAAAACTACCGCCCCACGGCCCCCTTCGCCCGACTCGACCTCCCCGAGCCGGAAACCCTCACCAAAGGCGTGCGCCGCATCTCCCTCTGCCCGGACGAGGCAGCCCTCCCAGCCGAATCCCGAAACGGACCCGAAGGCGAACACCTCCGCCACTGCGTCGACCTCTACACCCACGAATTCAAACCAGGCACCACCCGCGTCTATCTCAGGTCGGACATCGAGTAAGCGCTCCGGCCGTCGATACGGGCGATACAAGGCCGATACAGCAGTGCCCCCGCCACACGCGTGGCGGGGGCACCGTTGGCAGCAGGTGGCTGTCGGAGGGGTTACAGCCCCAGCTCGCCCTCGAACTCGCCGGCCTCCAGGCGGGCCTTGACGTCGCCCAGGTAGCGGGCGGCGTCGGCGCCGTCCACGAGCTGGTGGTCGTAGGAGAGGGTCAGGTAGACCATGTCGCGGATCGCGATGGTCTCACCCAGCTCCGGGTGGTCGATGACCATCGGACGGCGGACCGTCGCACCGATGCCCAGCTCCGCGACCTGCGGGTAGTTCACGATGATGGTGTCGAAGAGCGCACCCCGCGAGCCGGTGTTGCTGATCGTGAACGTGCCGCCGGACATGTCGTCCGGACCCAGACCGCCCTCGCGGACCTTCTTGGCCAGCTCGGCGGTCTTGCGGGCGATGCCCGCCAGGTTGAGGTTCCCGGCCTCCTTGATGACCGGGACCATCAGGCCCTTCTCGGAGTCCACCGCGATGCCGATGTTCTCGACGTCGTGGTAGGTGACGGTGCCGTCGTCGTTGAGGCGGGCGTTGACGGCCGGGTGGGCCTTCAGCGCCTCGGCCGCCGCCTGCACGAAGAACGGCATCGGGGAGAGCTTGACGCCCTCCCGCGCGGCGAAGGAGCTCTTCGCCGCCGCCCGCAGCTTCATGATGCGGGTGACGTCCACCTCGACGACCGTGGACAGCTGCGCCTGGTTGTGCAGCGCCTTCATCATGTTCTCGGCGATGACCTTGCGGATGCGCGGCATCTTCACGGTCTGGCCGCGCAGCGGCGAAGCCTCCAGCTTCGGCGACTTCGGCGCCGCCGAGGCGGCAGCGGCCGGGGCCTGTGCCTGCTGGGCCTGCTGTGCCTTCTGCGACTCGGCCGCCTCGATGACGTCCTGCTTGCGGATGCGGCCGCCCACACCGGTGCCGCGCACCGAGGTGAGGTCCACGCCCTGCTCGGCCGCCAGCTTGCGCACCAGCGGCGTCACGTAGGCGCCGTCGTTCTCCGGCGCGGGAGCCGGAGCCGCCGGGGCCTGCGCCGCGGGGGCGGGCTGGGCCGGGGC
>NZ_JASKYT010000179.1:0-15135 GCF_041028275.1 Streptomyces sp. PU-14G | reverse complement strand
CCCGTCTCCCGCGCCCGGCGGAGCGCCCCCCGGCTCCGAGGTGCCCGCGCCGCCCGGTACGGGGACGCCCGCGCCGCCCCGTACGGAGGAGAACACCGTGCCCCCCGCGGACCCGAACGATCCGAGGACCGCAGACCCCTCCGACCCCGGAACGGCGCTGTCCGACCCCGCCGCTCCCGACGCGCCCGCCGACCCGAACGCACCGGGCGCACCCGGTGTACCGGCCGACCAGCCGTCGCTGGTGACGGGCGACCCGCGCGACTTCGGTGCGCAGATCTTCCAGGGGGACGCCTTCGACACCTGCCAGGCACCGTCCGCCGCCACCATGCGCGCGTGGAAGGGCCCCTCCCCGTTCGGGGCCGTCGGCGTCTACATCGGCGGGCGCGGCCGTGCCTGCCCGAAACAGAAGCACCTGAGCGCCGACTGGGTCGCCGAGGTCAACCGGCAGGGCTGGAAACTGCTGCCCATCTACGTCGGCTCCCAGGCGCCCTGTGTGATCGCCAAGAACAAGCAGAAGTTCCGCATGGACACCAAGGACCCCTACGGGCTGGGCCGGCAGGAGGGGCAGGACGCGGTGCGCTCGGCGCAGCAGCTCGGCATGGCCAAGAACAGCGCCCTCTACCTCGACATGGAGGCCTACCGCTACAAGAAGAAGAGCTGCGCCGACACCACCTTGCGGTTCATCCAGGGCTGGAACAGCGCGGTACGCGCCCAGGGGTACGTCGCCGGCTTCTACAGCAGCGCCAACTACGGCATCGCGCACCTGGAGAAGGCCCGCGCAGCGGGGGCGCGCGGGCTGCCCACGGCCGTGTGGTTCGCGCGGTGGCACGTGCCGGCCTCGGTCGACAAGGAGCGCAATCTGAACCCGAAGGCGTGGCAGCCGCACCGCCGCATCCACCAGCACACGGGCAACGTGAAACGCACGTACGGAGGGCACACGGTGACCGTCGACCACAACCTGGTGGACGCGCCCGTCGCCGTCGTCGGATGAGGGGCGGCACCCGGGCGCGGGGGGCGTCCCCGACGCGCCCCTGATCCCGTCGGCGGACGCTCTCCACCTTCAGGAGGTGTAGGTACCACCACCCCTACACCCTGAGGCGGACGCGGCTTCGGGACCTTGGGGCGATCCGGGGAGGGCGGGCTGCTCCTAGCGTGGATGCCATGACCACGCCTGGGACAGTTCGGACTCCCCGGACCACCTCCACGACGCACGCGGGGTCCCCTGCGATGCCGCCAGGCTCCGGGGGATCACCACTCACCTTCACCTCGTACGTGCGGGCCCGCGGCCCGGTGCTGCTGCGCACCGCCCGGTCCCTGACGGCCAACCCCAGCGACGCCGAGGACCTGCTCCAGACGGCGCTCGCCAAGACCTACCTGGCCTGGGACCGGATAGCCGACCACCGCGCGCTGGACGGCTACGTCCGCAGGGCGCTGGTCAACACGCGCACCTCCCAGTGGCGCAGGCGCAAGGTGGACGAGTTCTCCTGCGACGAGCTGCCCGAGCCCGACCCGCTGCCCCAGCCCGACCCGGCCGAACAGCAGGCCGTACGGGACGCGATGTGGCGGGCCGTGCTCAAGCTGCCCGCCCGGCAGCGCGCCATGGTGGTGCTGCGCTACTACGAGGATCTGAGCGAGATCCAGACGGCCGAGGTGCTCGGTGTCTCCGTCGGCACGGTCAAGAGCGCCGTCTCCCGTGCCCTGGCCAAGCTGCGGGAGGACCCGCAGCTCGCCGCGGACATCCGGGCAGAGAGCCACCCGGAGCGCCCGGCGCGCGGGAAGCCCGCGGGGGCGCGCGAGGCGGAGGTGCCGCACGCCGGTGCGCCGCATGCTGGTGCGCCGCACGCCGGTGCGTCGCACGCCGACGCGTCGCATCTGCTGGCGGACGGCGCGCTCGGAGGGGCACCCCTGGCAGCCTGAGCAGCGCGACCCCGTGACATACCGCGCGGTCGGTGGCAGGCTTCCGCGGAACCAGCGCATTACTCGCACGTAAGCGCCGTCGGCCCGTCGTGCGCGGCATGCGCTCGCTCCGCGTAACCGCCGTACCTCGGGAGGCCCCGGTGCTGAGCACGATGCAGGACGACGTACCGCTGACCATCTCGCGCATCCTCCGCCACGGAACGACCGTCCACGGTGACGCGCGGATCACCACCTGGACCGGTGACGCGGAACCGCACCGCACGACGTTCCGCGCGACGGGCGCACGCGCCGCGCAGCTCGCGCACGCCCTGCGGGACGAGCTGGGGGTCCGTCCCGAGGACCGGGTCGCGACGCTCATGTGGAACAACAGCGCCCACGTGGAGGCCTACTTCGCCATCCCCTCCATGGCGGCGGTGCTGCACACCCTCAACCTGCGCCTGCCCCCCGAGCAGCTTGTCTTCATCGCCAACCACGCGGCCGACCGCGTCCTGCTGGTCAACGGCACCCTGCTGCCCCTGCTCGCACCCCTGCTCCCCCAGCTGGAGACGGTGGAACACCTGGTCGTCGTCGGGCCGGGCGACACGTCCCTGCTGGAGGGCTGCGCGCCCCGCGTACACGACTACGAGCAGCTGCTGGCCGGGCGCCCCACCAGCTACGACTGGCCCGACATCGACGAGCGCACGGCGGCTGCCATGTGCTACACGTCGGGGACGACCGGCGACCCGAAGGGCGTCGTCTACTCGCACCGTTCGGTCTACCTGCACTCCATGCAGGTCAACATGGCCGAATCCATGGGCCTGACCACCGCGGACACCACGCTGCCGGTGGTGCCCATGTTTCACGTGAACGCCTGGGGCCTGCCGCACGCCGTCTTCATGACCGGGGTCGGCCTGCTGCTGCCCGACCGGTTCCTGCAGCCCGGCCCGATCGCCGAGATGATCGCGGCCGAGCGGCCCACGCACGCCGCCGCGGTGCCCGTCATCTGGCAGGGCCTGCTCGGTGAGCTGGCCGCCACGCCCCGCGACATCTCCAGCCTCAAGACGGTCACCATCGGCGGCTCCGCCTGTCCGCCCAGCATGATGCGGGCGTTCGAGGAGCTGCACGGCGTACGGGTCTGCCACGCCTGGGGCATGACCGAGACGTCACCGCTCGGCAGCCTGGCCCACCCGCCGGGCGGCCTCAGCCCGGAGGACGAGTGGCCTTACCGGGTCACCCAGGGACGGTTCCCCGCGGGCGTGGAGGCCCGGCTGGCCGCCCCCGGCGGCGGGTTCGCGCCCTGGGACGGCACGTCGCCCGGCGAACTGGAGGTGCGCGGCCCGTGGATCGCCGCCGCCTACTTCGGGGGCGTCGACGAGCCGCCGCTGCGCCCGGAGGAGAAGTTCAGCCCCGACGGCTGGCTGCGCACCGGCGACGTCGGCGTCATCAGCCCGGACGGCTACCTGACACTCACCGACCGCGCCAAGGACGTCATCAAGTCCGGCGGTGAGTGGATCTCCTCCGTCGACCTGGAGAACGCGCTGATGGCGCACGAGGCCCTTCTCGAGGCCGCCGTGGTGGCCGTCGCCGACGAGAAGTGGGGCGAACGCCCCCTCGCGGCGGTCGTCTTCAAGGAGGGGGCGGAACCCGTCCCGTACGACGCGCTGCGCGCCTTCCTCGGCGAGACGGTCGCCCGCTGGCAGCTCCCCGAACGCTGGGTCACCCTCACGTCCGTGCCGAAGACGAGCGTCGGCAAGTTCGACAAGAAGGTGCTGCGCGGACAGTACGCGGCCGGACAGCTGGACGTGACCACTCTCTGAGCCCAGCCCTCCGGGTGTGCGCGGCCGGCCCCGCACACCCGGAGGGCGTCCGCTCAGTTCGCGCCGATCTTCGTCAGCAGATCGACGATCCGCGCCTGCACCTCCGCGTTGGTCGAACGCTCCGCCAAGAACAGCACGGTCTCGCCGGAGGCCAGCCCCGGCAGCTCGCTCGGATCCAGGTCGGCCGAGGTGTAGACGACGAACGGAGTGCGGTTCAGCATCCCGTTCACCCGCAGCCAGTCGATGATGCCCGCACGGCGCCGCCGCACCTGCATCAAATCCATCACCACGAGGTTCGGGCGCACCTGCGCCGCGATGTTCACCGCCTCCGAGTCCGTCGGGGCGTGCGCGACCCGCATCCCGCGCCGCTCCAGCGTCGCCGCGAACGCCGACGCGATGGCCTGCCGCTCCTCGACCAGCAGCACCCGGGGCGGATGCTGCTCGCTGTCACGCGGGGAGAGCGCCTTGAGCAGCACCGCCGGATCGGCACCGAAGGCCGCCTCCCGTGTGGCCTGCCCCAACCCGGCCGTCACCAGCACCGGAACCTCGGCCGCCACCGCCGCCGTACGGAGTGACTGCAACGCCGTCCTGGTGATCGGCCCCGTCAGCGGATCGACGAACAGCGCCGCCGGATAGGCCGCTATCTGCGCGTCCACCTCCTCGCGCGAGCGCACGAGAACGGGACGGTAGCCACGGTCGGACAGCGCCTGCTGCGTGGAGACGTCCGGCTCCGGCCAGACCAGCAGCCGCCGCGGATTGTCCAACGGCTCGGGCGGCAACTCGTCGTCCATGGCCTGCGGCGCACCGCCGGGACCACGGCCGTCCGTCATGGCGACGGGACTGTCAGGACCGTCCAACGGCTCCGGACCCTCCGCCACCTCCTCACCCACCTGCTGACGGTGCGGCTGCTCGTACGGGCCCGGCAGAGGCCCCGGAAGGGACGGCTGCGGCTGCTGCCGAGGCTGCGGCAGCGGCTGGTGCTGCGCCGCGGCTCCTCCCTGAGGCGGTGCCGGGGTGCGCGCGGAGTCCGCGACCTTGCCCGGCCCCGTGACGTGCGGCGGCAACCCCGTGTCCTGCGGATTCGGTTGCGGCCCCGGGCCCTGCGGCGGTTGCGGTCCTGCGCCCTGCGGCTGCGCTCCGGTGGCCGGAGCGGTCGGCGCGCCCGGTTGCGCGCCATCCCGTGCCGGGCCGGGGACGGAGATGCCCCAGGACGGGGCCTCACCGGGGCCTCCGCTGACGGGCTGCCCGGTCTCCGCGGGGAGCGGCCCGCCCGGAGCGGCCGTCCAGGGGGTGCCTTGTTCCGGAACCGCGACTCCTGGCCCCGCCGGCCAGGCCTCGGACGGCGCGGGGTGGGCAGCGGGCTGCGGCTGCCCCGCGTCGGAGGACGCCGGTCCCGGCTGGGCGGGACCGCCGTGCGAGCGCTCCTGCGGGGTCGCCAGTTTCCGGCGACGACCGGAGCCGGGCGGCGGCGCGGGAGTGGAAGGGGTGGACGGTATGGCCGAGGAAGCCGACGGTGCCGAGGCCTGCGTGCCCGGCCACTGCTGTGCCGCCTGCTCCGCCATGCGCTCGGTGAACGGCACACCCTGCCCCAGCGTCCGCACACGCGGTCCGTGTTCCGTTTCCCCGTATCCACCGGGCCGCGATCCCTGCGATCCCTGCGGTCCCTGAGGCTCTTGGGTCTCTTGGGGGCGCTGAGGCTGCTGGGGAAGCGGGCCGCCACCCAGGATCGGGCTGGCGGCGACCACCGAGTGCTCAGCGCGCCGAGACCGGCCCGCCTCCGGGCCGCCGTCCGCGTCCGCGTCGTCCCCGGCCCGGCTCGCAGCGGCCCCCGACGACTCCTCCGCCACCTGCTGACCACCGGTACCCGTGCCCGCACCGGTACCCGTGCCCGCACCGGTACCCGTGCCCGCACCGGTACCCGTGCCCGCACCGGTACCCGTGCCTGGACCGGCACCCATGCCTGGACCGATCCCCGCGCCTGGACCGGCACTCATGCCTGGACCGGCACTCATGCCTGGACCAGCGCCCATGCCCGCACCGGCACCGGCACCGGTGTCGGCTCCGACACCGGCGTCCGGTGCGGTGGCCTCCAGCCCGGCGGCGTCCGGCCCGGCTGCGTCCGCTGCGGCGGCGCCCGGTCCGGCGACCTCCGGCGGGGCCGTGCCTGGGCCCCTGCTGCGCTTCCGCCTCCGCCTGCGCCCGCGCGCGAGCCGCGGCGATGCGCCGCGCCCTGCGCCCGCCACCGGCAGGCGACAGTTCCCTTCCCTCGGAACCCTCGCCCGCCTCTTCGCCGGTGAGCTCCTCTGGAACGCCCGCGGTGGGCGGCGGGGGCGGCCCCGGGGACGGGACCGCGTCCGTGCCGGTGGAGGACGGGGCGACTGCCCCCTCAGCGGGCTCGGCCAGTGCGCGCCGGGCGCGCCGCCCCCTGCTCTGGGCCGGTACGGGCGGCAGCGCGAGAGGGCCGGCGGCGTCGCGGGCCTCGTCCTCGGCGCCGACGGCTGTCTGGTCGTGCGGTTGTTCGTCCGGACTCGGCCGGCCGCGCCGCCGTCCCGTGGGCCGGGGCATGCTGGGGGCGTCGTCACCGTACGGGCCGTCGAACGGTCCCTCGAAAGGACCTTCCTGCGCGGGAATGCGCGCCCCACGGGCGGCCACGGAAACGGCCCGCGGGTCGCCCGCGGCGCCCGTGTCGGCCGACGCGGGCGGGGCAGCCGACGTGTTCGGTTCGGCCGGCGCACTCGGGTCGGGCGAGGCACCGGCGCCTGCGCCGTGGCCCCAGCCGGGCGGCGTGGCGGGTCCTGGTCCCGAGCGCGGATCGGCCGGCGCGCCGAGCGGAGTCGCGACAGCAGCCCCGTCTCCCTCAGCAGCCGGTCGCCCGGCGTCGGGCCCCGGGGCGGGGCCTCCCGACGGGCCGGGGTGCGGATCCCGCCCCGGTACTCGGGCGGGGCTCAACTCGGGCTGGGCCGTCTCGCCGACGCGGTCGTGCGCGGACCGCTCGCCGGGCGGCGTGGACGGGCCGGGCCCCAGTTCGAGGCTCTGCCGGGGGTCGGGAACGTGGCCGTGCGTGCGCGCGCCCGGCCGGCGGTCGCGTACCGGCTCCAAGGCGGCTGCCGGAACGGGGCCACCCTGCTGGTTCCGCTCCGCGTGGGCTCCCCTCGCGGCCTCGGGAGCAGCGCCTTCGCCCGGGTTCGGACCGTGCGGCGACTGCTCCGGCTGCCCCGGTTGCCCCGGTTGTCCAAGTTGCTCGGGCTGCTGCGGGCGTTCTGGCTGCCCCTGCTGTTCCTGCCGGCGCGGCTGTCCCGGCTGTTCCTGCTGGTGCGGGTGCTCCGGGACGCTCTGAACGGGTCCCTCGGTGCCACGCGCCGGAGCGGATGGCATGGGCATGACCGTCGTTTCGCCGTGCTCGCTGCCCTGCACGACCCTGGGCACCCCGAAACCGCCTTCACCGCCGCCGGGGGCCTGCCCTTGGACGCGGCGGTCCCCTCTGGCGTGACTGCCGCCCCGGCCGCGCGCCCCGCTGCCGCCACCACCGGTCGAGTCGTCACCACTCCGAACCCCGGCGCCAGGACCGACCCCGGCCCCGGAACCGACCGCCCCACCGGCCCCGCCCGTACTGTCCGAGCCGCCCAGGCCGGTGGCTCCGCCCGCGCTCCTGCCCGCGGTACTCCCCGTACCGTCCGTTCCGTTCGCACCGCCGCGGCGGGCGCGGGTGCCGGAGGGGCGGGCCGTATCGCCGACCGCCTTGACCGGGACCTCCAGCACGTACGCGCTGCCGCCCGACGAGCCGGGAACCTCGTGCGTCTGCAGCACGCCGCCGTGCTGCGTGACGATGCCGCGCACCAGCGGCTCGTGCACCGGGCTCCCGCCACCGTACGGGCCGCGCACCTCGATGCGGACGACCTCGCCGCGCTGGGCCGCCGCGACCACGATCGTCGGATCGGCACCGGGCGGCGGCGCGGACTGCGTACGACCCGTCGCGTCCACCCCCGCCACGTCCGCGACCAGGTGCGCCAACGCGACAGCGAGGCGCTCCGGATCGACCTCGGCCTCGATCGGCGGCGCGTGCACGGCGAACTGGGCGCGTCCGGGCCCGATCAGCTCGATGGCGCCCTCGACGCCCGCGGAAACGACCGCGTCCATGGGAACCGGCTCGGTCCTCAGCCGCTCCTGACCTGCGTCCAACCGCTGGTAGCCCAGGACGTTGTCGACGAGCGTCGTCATGCGGGCGTAGCCCGCGGAAAGGTGGTGGAGGATCTGATTCGCCTCGGGCCACAGCTGCGCCGCCGGATCGGACGTCAGGGACGCCAGCTCCTGGCGCAACTGCTCCAGCGGCCCGCGCAGCGATTCCTCCAGGACGGCGCGCAACTGCTTCTGGCGCGCGGTGACCGCGTCGTACGGGCGACGATCCGCGAACGTCAACACCGCACCGACCAACTGGTCACCGTCGCGTACCGGGGCCGTCGTCATGTCGACCGCCACCGCGCGGCCGTCCTTGGCCCACAGCACCTGCCCCGCCCGCACCCGGTGCTTGCGGCCCGAGCGCAGCGTGTCGGCCAGCGGGGTCTCCTCGAACGGCAGCGGCGCCCCGTCCGGACGGGAGTGGTGCACCAACGGGTGCAGCTCCTGGCCGCCCAGATCGCTGGCGCGGTAACCCAGCATGTGCGCGGCAGCTGGGTTGACGAGGACCACGCGCCCCGCGGTGTCCACGCCCACGACACCCTCGGAGGCGGCACGCAGGATCATCTCGGTCTGCCGCTGCTGGCGTGCCAGTTCCGCCTCGGTGTCGAGCGTTCCTGTCAGATCCCGTACGACGAGCATCAGCAGCTCGTCGCCGGTGTACCCGGCGCCTCTCGGATGGTCGGCGAACGCCGCGTCGATCGCGGAGGCGTAGGGCGTCCGTCCGTCCTCGAGGTTCGCGCTGGTCACCTCCACCGGAAACTCGGTGCCGTCCGTGCGCCGCGCGACCATCCGGGTCGGCTTCTGGCGGCCTTGCGCCTGTTCGGCCTCGTCGGGGCGGCGCATCGAGCCTGGAATGCGCTTCGAGTCGAACTCGGGCAACAGGTCGAGCAGTCCGCGCCCCACGAGCGCCGTACCCGGCGTCTCGAAGGCCTCCAGCGCGATGGCGTTGGCGTTCACCACCGTGCCGTTGCAGTTCACCAGGAGCAGCGCGTCGGGCAGGGCGTCGAGTATGGCGGCGAGGCGAGCAGCGCCTCGGGATGGCCTGCTGCTCACGGCGACAATTCCCTCCTGCTGACCTCACGTGCTCGTGACCTTCCGCCCGTTTCTTCCCTGTTGGTCCGGTCAGGTCACGGCTGCCAGTCTGCCGTTCGCCCCGGGCGTGTCACTAGGGGGGAGTCTACGGGCCGCGGTAGTGAGCGCGGCGGCGGATGCACGGGACCCACCCGTGTCCCGCACAAGGACCGGACGCGGCGGCCCCGCTCCCGGCCCGACCGAAGCCGCCGAAACGGCGAGCCGGCGAGCCGCTCCGGAGGGAAGGTCTCAGGCGGTCCGCGGGAGCGCGGGTACCAGGCTGTTCCACCGGTCGACCTCGCAGCCGTTGGCCCGCTTGAACCTGGCGTTGACGTCGCGGCCGTGCCAGGTTCCCGTCACCCTGGCGGTCGCCGGGCCGCCGTAGATCAGCGTGCAGGTGGCGTCCGCGGACACCGGCGCGAACGGGTTCCTGCCTCCCGAGGTCGCCCGATCGAGTGCGGCACAGGCCTGCCGCGGCGAAGGATGCTCCCCGCCTGCCGGGTGGCACCGCAGGGTGTACGACCCGTCGTGCGACGTGCCGCTGTCCGACACGGTGAAGGTGAGCTCGTCGACGGACCGGGCGGCGGCGGACGCCTCGGCGGCGGACGCCTCGGCGGCGGACGCCTCGGGGGCCACCACCGGGGCGCCGGCGAGGGTGCCCGCGAGGAAGAGGAGGGCCGCTGCGGTGGACATCGGGGCGGCCGGCGTGAGGGAGATACGGCGCGGCATGGGGCGACTCCAGCGAGTGAGGCGCGCCCCCACTGTTGACGGGGTGCGCAGTCCTTTGGGGTGAGAGAGAAGGGGGCGCCGCGAGTACGCCCCCTGTGGGTTAACGCCGCCCCGGCTGCCCCGTTGCGCCCCGGAACCCGTCCGGGCGCGCGCCGTACGGACGCGGCCCGACACCGCCACCAGGTCCCGACCGCGCGCCGTACGGGCTCGCATGCCGTACGGCTCCGGTCCTGGAGACCGCCGATCCCGGAGTTCGGCCTCATGCTTTGCCCAGGGGTCCGCCGACCGAGTACGGTAGGGGCGATTGGAGACAGCCCCCGAGGCTGTGCCATCATCAGCACACACCTCGTTCGCCTCTTCAGGCGCGTCGAGTGTGTTGGAGGCTTCGCCTAGTCTGGTCTATGGCGCCGCACTGCTAATGCGGTTTGGGGTGATCCCCCATCCCGGGTTCAAATCCCGGAGCCTCCGCTTCTGATCCTTGCGTGATCACCGAAGCCCCGGCCCCAGGCCGGGGCTTTCGTCGTGTGCGCCGCCGTGCGTGCCGTCGTACGTGCCGCGCCACCGCACCGTTTCCCGCCCGGTTCCGCCGTCTCCGCCGATTTCCGCCGTCTTCGCCGATTCTGCCGTTTCCGCAGGTCAGAGCAGCACCCGCAAACGGATTTCGCCTCCGGCCGCAGGTCATGTAATGTTGTTCCCGCAACGCCGACCGGCAAGAAAACAGCCGGACAGCAAGCGCTCGTAGCTTAACGGATAGAGCATCTGACTACGGATCAGAAGGTTGCAGGTTCGAATCCTGCCGAGCGCGCAGTGGGGCAAGCCCCCTCCTGAGTGTCAGGAGGGGGCTTTGTCGTGTGCGGGCCGCTGGGGAGCGGTCGCCTCCGTGGGTGCGGTCATGGCTGTGGTGTGGTGGCCCGGGCGGGGGCCGTGAAGGCGTGCTCCAGGCGTCGGCCGAGTCGTGAGAGGTGTTCCGCGGTGGCGGGGGCCACCTGAGCCAGACTGTTGATCGCGAGCAGGAGTTCCCTCTTGCGTCCCGGCGGCGGGCCGACGGCCAGGAAGTCGGTCAGCCAGGCGTCCGCCTCGTGCCAGTCGGCTGTCAGGCAGTGCACCAGGACGAGGTTCCCGCGGGTGGGGACGACGTCCCACGAGGTGGTGTCGCGGGACTCGGGGGTGAGGAGTGCGATCGCGCGTGCCGCCTGTGCGTCCCGCTCGGGGTTTCCCCGCGCGTGGTGGACGACGGCGAGCTCGTAGTGTGCCCAGCCGTCGTCGGGTTCCAGTTCGAGTGCACGGGTGAGGTCGGTCAGGGCCGCGTCGTGGGCACCGAGCAGGCGGTGGGTGACCCCCCGGTGCACGCGGTGGTAAGCGTTCGTCGGGTCGGCCTCGACTGCGCGGTCGAGGTCGGCCAGGGCCTTTTCGTGCCGGCCGGTCAGCCGGCGGAGGCTCGCGCGTTGGTGCAGGTTCCACATGTTGTCCGGTGCGATCGTCACGGCGCGTTCGGCGTCGGCGAGGGCCTGGTCCCAGTGGTCGAGGTCGCTGTGGAGCTGGCTGCGGAGCCGGAGGGCCCAGGCGTAGTCGGGGTCGAGTTCGAGGGCCCGGTCGCAGTCGGCCAACGCTTGGTCGTACCTGTGCGTGAAGGCGTGGGCCGAGCCGCGTTGGGCCAGGGTCCAGGCGTTGTCGGGCTGCAGCAGGAGGGCGCGGTCGAAGTCGGCGAAGGCCTCGTCCCAGTGCGTCAGGTCGCGGTGCAGTCGGCCGCGGTGGACCAACGCCCAGTGCTGGTGCGGGGCGTTGTCGATGGCGCGGCCGAAGTCGGCGAAGGCCTCGTCGTACCGCTTCGCCGCCTGGTGGGTGCGCCCGCGACGGACGAGGGCCCAGGTGTAGTCGGGGTCGAGTTCGATGGCGCGGTCGAGGTCGGCCAGTGCCTCGTCGTAGCGGCCGAGCGTCCGGTAGGCGTCGCCGCGGTTGGCCAACGCCCAGGAGAAGGCGGGGTCGAGTTCGATGGCGCGGTCGTAGTCGGCCAGTGCCTCGTCGTAGCGGCGGAGGAACTCGAACGTCAGGCCCCGCTCGGCGTGGTTGAGGGGGTCGGTGGGATCGGTGTCGACAGCGGCGGACAGATCCGGCAGAGCGTCCTCGTAGCGGCCCATCAGGCGGTAGGTGAGCCCCCGCCCGTAGAAGGCCCTGTCGCCTTCGACGTTCAGTTCGATGGCTCTTGTGTAGTCGGCCAGCGCCTTCCGGTACAGGCCTGCCCTGCGGTGCTGGCGGCCCCGCAGCGCGTAGGCGAGGGCCTGGCCGGGGGTGTCGAGTTCGCCGCGGGAGAGGATCAGGGCCAGGGCGGCGAGGCCCGGGTGTTCCGGCTCACCGAGGACGTCCTGCAACTGCCTGCCCCAGTCGCGCACCGCAGCCGCGTCACTGTCCCTGCCCGCCTCCGCGACGATGTCCGCCCAGCGGCGCAGGGACGTGAGGCTGTGGGCGTACGCGTCGAGCAGGTCGCGCAGGGCGGTGGGCAGAGCCGCGTGGGGGTCCGCGCACAGCCGGTGGTACGTCTCGTGCAGTCGGGCGCCGCGCCAGCGCTCGTTCTGCCAGGGGGACGCCGCCCGTACGGCGCCCTCCTCGATGCGGGCGCGCCTGTCCCGGAAGGCGTCGGCGAGGCGCGCGTGTTGGTCGTGCCAGCGTTCGGGTGACCGCTGCCGCTGCAGACGCAGCATCGCCGTGCGCACGAGTTCGTGGTAGCGGCACCGGCCGGCGCGGTCGGTGACGAAGGGCATCGAGCGGAGCCAGCTGAACAGCTCCCTGCCGTGCTCGTCGGTCACGAGGGTGCGGTAGATGTCCTCGTCCAGTTCCCGGGGCAGTGCGCACGCCAGCGCGGCGGCCCGGTGAGCGGCGTCAGGCGCCCATTTCAGGAAGCGTTCGACGGCCGTCCCGCTCGGATCCTCCACTTCCGCCACGCTGGCCGGGCGTCCCTCCGCGAGGGTGGAGACGAGCACGGGCAGCCGGTCGGACAGTCGCAGGATCGTTTCGACGACCCCCGCGTCGGTCACCCCTTTGTTGGTGAGGAGCCTGCGGGCCTCGTCTTCGGTGAAGGTCCGCAGCGGCAGGTCGGTGACGAGGTCCAGCCAGTCGCCCCAGCAGTGGCCGTCCAGCTGCGACTGCCCCGACAGCACCACCAGAACGTTCGCCGGCATGTCGCCGTAGCGGTCACTGACCAGGAGGTCCCGGATCCAGGTGTCCAGCAGGGGACCCGTCCGCTCGTAGGTGTCGAAGAACAGCACCACCCACGGGCGGTCCCGCGCCACCTCGCCCAGCTCCCGGAGAAAGACCGGAGTGAGCGCCTGCAACGGGGACAGCACGAGGTGGACGTCCTCATGGCTGCGCAGCCGCGCGCTGAGAGCGGCCTTGACGCGGTCGGCGCCGAGGGCCACCTGGTTCGGGTCCAGGGCCGCGGTGAAGGGGCCGACACCGGGGATCATCCCCAGCCCGGTCAGGCCCAGCCGCGAGGCGACGGCGCTGGAGGGCGAGGGCCTGCCCTCCCCACCGGTCTCCTCGTCGGAAGCCGCCGTTCCCGGGTCGGCCACCGCGCCGCCGGCATCCGCTTCGTGGCGCCGCTGGCGGTAGGTGGACAAGGCCTTGTCGAGCGCCTTCAGGGGAGCACCCTGCTGGGCGAGCTGCCGGCTGAGCGTCTCCAGCACTTCGACCACGTCGGCGACGGTCTCGTCCACATAGGCCGTGACGGACCCCGCCTCTTGGGCCGCGCTCTCCAGCTGCCGGGCCAGTGTGCTCTTCCCGACTCCTGCCGGGCCGTGAATGTGGAACAGGAACTGGGCGGCCTCCTCAGGCCGCTGCCGCAGTGCCTCCTTGAAGGCGTCCTGTTCCCCCTGCCGCCCCACGAAGCCGCTCCGGCGCTGTTGCCGGATCAGCTCCTGGCGCGACGGCCCCCGCCCTGCCACGCGGCTCTCCTCTCCACCCGGATCAGCCGACCACGTTCCCCGACCACGTCCCTCGACCGCGTTCCCCGGCCGCGTTCCCCGGCCGCGTTCCTCGGCCGCGCGTCGCGACCACGTCCCCGACCATGTTCCCCTACGCCGCCCGCTGTTGGTACCGCGCTGCGCCTCGTGCGGCGGTGCGCGCGGTCGGGGTTCAGTCCGTCACGCCCAGGTCCTCGCGCATGAGGTGGCGCATGGCGGCCAGCGCGGGATCGCCCTCGGCGGTGAGGGTGTGGCGGACCGTGTCGGGGTCCTCGCCTTCGAGGGGGCGGCCCCTGTCGATGCGTTTGACCGCTCCGTCTGCCTCGGCCAGAACGCGGTTGGCGGCGCGGGACGCCTCCAGTACGCGCTCGGGGACGATCATCTGGGCTTCCGCGTAGCGGTCCCGGTACTCGAGGCGGGCCTCTTCCAGGGCTGTGCGCTCGTGATCGGTGTAGACGCCGTCGCGCAGGCGGTGCAGCGCGTCCTTGAGGAGGGTGCTGAACTGGCGGGAGGCGCGGTTCATCGACGTATAGGCGGTGCGGCGCTCCTCGAAGCGGCGGAGCCGTTCGGTCTCGACCCGTTCCTCCGCGCGCTGCCGTGCGGAGATGCGCTGGGTGAGTACGGGCGCGAACAGGGTGCCCAGGACGCCGACCACGGCCGTGATCATCGCTGCTACGACTGCTGTCACACGAAGACCCTAGGCCGACCCGTGTTCCGGCGTCCCGCCCGTACCTCCCGGCCACCGGGCCCGGTACGGCGCCGTACCGGGCACTCGGGTCGGTACCGGGCAGCCGGGTCGGTACCGGGCGCCCGGGTCGGTGTGCGCGCCCAAGGTGCTGCACCCCGTTCTCAGCGGATTCACAGATTCCGCCAAGAGTCCTCTCACGCTGTTGCCCGATGGTGGTGGGATGAGCCGGAGCGGAAGCAGCGCGGCCGCGGCGCCGCGCGTACAGCGAAGCGGGTACGGGACGGACGCGGCGCTCAGGGCGGGCCCGACGCTCGGGGCGCCCCTGGTCGGCGGGGCGGGTGACGCCCGCGCGGCGCGCACGGCGCACGAGGGGCGTGAACACGCGCGTGCGAGCGGCCGGTTGCTCGTCGTCGGGGATCTGGCGTTGGACGAGGAGACGCGGGAGGTCTGGCGCGGTGGTGACGCGATCCGGCTGACCGCGACCGAGTTCCAGTTGCTGCGCTTCTTGATGCGCAACCCGCGTCGGGTGCTGAGCAAGGCGCAGATCCTCGACAGGGTGTGGAACGACGGATTCGGCGTGCCAGGTGACCGAGCGAACCTCGTCGAGCTCTACATCTCCTACCTGCGGCGGAAGGTGGATGCGGGGCGGGAGCGGATGATCCACACCCGGCGCGGCGCGGGGTACGTCCTCAAGCCCGCCGAGCGGCCCGCGCAACCTGTGGAGTAGCCGGCCCAGACCGTCGAGTAACTCACCGCGCACGGTGAGCCCCACGGCGCGCACCTCCGCCGGCCCCCTGGCGCC
>NZ_JASKYT010000178.1:0-14262 GCF_041028275.1 Streptomyces sp. PU-14G | reverse complement strand
GGCCGSCCGGSCCGGCCCGCCAACAAGCCGGTTCCGGCTCGCCGCGGCCCGGCCCGTCCGGCCCGCCCCGGCCCAGCGCGTCCCGGCCCGTCCGGACGAGCGCGCTCTGCCATCCCGCTTGCGCGCCCCGGCGAAACCGTCGCCCCCGAGCTCGTACGCGCCTCGCCGGGGCCCGTTGGGCGAGCGAGGAAGTCTTCCCGACCGCGAAGAAGGCACGCGGACCCGACGAGGCCGTATCCGGCCCGTGTACGGTCTGGCACCTGCACACCCCCAGCCTTGCCCGCCGCCGCCGGCCGAGGCAGCGTACGCCCGCGTCCTGACGCCGCATCAATCCCCCTGGGCGCGGAGGCACGGGCGCTGGCCGCCAGTGGGGGCGGACCCCGACCGGAGTACCGAACCGGCAGGTGAACCGGCCAGGGCCGTGCGCCGTGGAGTGCTCAGCACCCCGCGATGGTGTAGCTGGCTCCACCATCGATACGGGATTCAGGAGGTTCGTGTTCCTCCTCGGCTCTCGCATACGGTGCAGCTGCCGACAATCGGAAGGGCAAGTAGATGACACCGGAATGGGGAGGGTCCGTGGCCACGATGGGCTCGCGGACAGCGGCCATGAGGCTGGACTCCGTCACGAAAACATACGGCAAAGGGGACAATGCCGTCACCGCGCTACGGGGAATCTCCCTGGAGGTTCCCCGCGGCACCTTCACCGCTGTCATGGGCCCCTCGGGTTCCGGTAAGAGCACCTTCCTGCACTGCGTCGCCGGGCTCGACAGGCCGACCACAGGTCACGTCTACCTCGGCGACACGGAACTGGCCGGCATGAAGGAGGCCGCGTTGACGGCCGTCCGCCGGGAGCGGATCGGCTACGTCTTCCAGGCCTACAACCTCATGTCGGCGCTGACGGTCGCACAGAACGTCACCCTCGTCGCGCGGCTGGCGGACATGGCCGTGGACGAGGCGTGGCTGCGCGAGGTACTGACCCGGGTGGGCATGCACGAACACGTCGACCGCCGGCCCAACCAGCTCTCCGGTGGCCAGCAGCAGCGCGTGGCGATCGCCCGCGCACTGGTGACCCGGCCGGACGCGCTGCTGGCCGACGAGCCGACCGGCGCCCTGGACACCCGCACCAGCCAGGAGGTCCTCAAGCTGTTCCGGCAGATCGTGGACGAGATAGGCCAGACCGTGCTGATGGTGACCCACGACCCGGTCGCCGCCTCCTACGCGGACACGGTGCTCTTCCTCGCCGACGGGCGGCTGGCGGGCCAACTGCACCGGCCCTCGCCGACGCAGGTCGCCGAGCACATGACGCACCTCGGCGACTGGTGAGGCGACACTCGTGTTCGACATCGCATGGAGCACCATCAAGAACCGCAAAGGCGGGTTCATCGCGGCGTTCATCGCCGTGATCTGCGGCTCGGCCGTGATCACCGCCTGCGGCGTACTGCTCATGTCGGGACTGCTCTCGGGCGTCGCCCCCGAGCGGTACGCCGGTGCGACCGTCATGGTCGGCGGGCAGCAGACCAAGGACGTCAGTCAGAACTTCGACCCGAGCTTCCCCGAGCGCGTCACCGTCCCGGCGTCGATGGCCGAGCAGGTCTCCCGCGTCGACGGCGTCGAGAAGGTCGTGCGCGACCACACCGTCGAGATGAACCTGCACAAGGACGACGGGAGCGCACGAGGCGAGTCCGTACGGCTCGACCACCCGCTGTACGGCCACGGCTGGTCCTCGACCGCGCTGGGCCCCTTCGAACTGGCGGAGGGCACCAGGCCGGGCAGCGCCGGAGAGACGGTGCTGGACACCGGGCTCGCCCGCAGGGCCGGGCTGAAGGTCGGGGACACCGCGCGGCTCTCGGTCGGGACGACACCGCACGCCTACCGGGTCGTCGGCCTGGTCGACGCGCCCGCGAACGGCCTGGACCGGCAGTCGGCCGCCTTCTTCACCGACGCACAGGCCACCGCTCTCTCCCCGCGCCCCGACCGGCTGACCGCGATCGGCGTCCTGGGCGAGGACGGGACCGACGCGGGCGACCTCGCGGGAAAGATCAACGAGGCCGTCGCCGGGGCCGAGGTCGTCACCTACACCGGTGACGAGATCGGCGACCTGGAGTTCCTGGACGTCGGCAAGTCCCGCGGCTTCCTCGTCCCGCTGTCCGCCTCGTTCGGCGGCACGGCGCTCGGCGTCGTCATCTTCGTCGTCTCCTCCACCCTCGGCCTGGTCATCCACCAGCGCCGCCGGGAGCTGGCGATGCTGCGCGCCATCGCAGCGACGCCGCGTCAGGTGCACAAGCTGATCGGCAGCGAGGTGCTGCTGGTGGCGGTCGTCGGAGCGGTGCTGGGCGCGGCGCCCGGCTTTCTGGCGGCCGGACTGCTGCGGGACGCGTTCGCGCACGTCGGCGTGTTGCCGCAGGACTTCGAGCTGTCGTTCAACCCGCTGCCGGCCGTCGCCGCCGTGCTGCTGACCGTGCTGGGTGCGCGGCTGGCGGGGTTCATCGCGGCGTTCCGCATCGCCAGGATCCGGCCGGTGGAGGCGCTGAGCGAGTCCGAGACGGAGCAGGAGGAGCTGGGCGGCACCCGCAAGAGGGTCGGTGTGGGCCTGCTCCTGCTGGGCCTGGTGGCGTCGATCGTGCTGCCACTGGTCATCCCGGGCCAGGTGGCGATCGCCGGGGCCGGCGGGTCGCTGGTGGTACTCATGGTGGGCAGCGCGCTGATCAGCCCCATCCTGGTGCAGGCGGCGACCCGGATGCTGACGCCGCTGTTCAAACGGTCCCGGGTGAGCGGCTTCTTGGCCGGCGCCAACAGCAGCGCCAATGCCCGCCGGCTCAGCAGCGCGGTCGTCCCCCTGGCGCTGGGCACCGCGATGGCGCTGATGCAGCTGTCGATGCTGAACACCGTCGAGGCGACGGCCAAGGACCAGGCGGCGACCGGTGTCGTCTCCGACTACGTGGTCACCAGCGACACCACGGGCCTCTCCACCGACCTGGCGCGGAAGGTCCGCGCCCTCGACGGTGTCGAGACCGTCACGCCGGTGGCGCGCTCGCAGGTGCTGCTCAACTACATCGAGATCGACAAGCCGGCCTCCAACCCCTTCAGCGCCCAGGGCCTGGACCCGCGCGACCTGGACCGCACGCTCGACCTCGACGTGCGCGAGGGCAGCATGGACAAGCTGCGGGGCGACACGGTGGCCCTCAGCTGGATCGCCGCCGACACGGCACGGGTGGACGTCGGTGAGACCGCCGACATCAACCTCGGTGACGGAGTGCACAAGAAGCTCAAGGTCATCGCCGTCTACGGCAAGGGCCTCGGCTTCGGCGACGTCACCCTGCCGCACCGGATGCTGACCGAGCACACCGCCAACCAGCAGGACGCGGCACTGCTGGTCAGCGCCGGCAGCGGCGGCGCGTCCCCGCAGGTGGAGGCCGGGCTGGAGAAACTGGCCGAGCGCACGCCCGGCCTCACGGTGAACAGCCCGCAGGAGTTCAACGCCGTCCAGCAGGGCCAGTTCGCCCAGCAGTCCTGGACGAACCTCATCGCCAACGCGCTGCTGATGCTCTACGTCCTCATCGCCGTGGTGAACACCCTGGTCATGGCAACGACGGGCCGCAGCCGCGAGTTCGCCATGCTGCGCCTGATCGGCGCCAGCACGCGGCAGACACGGCGGATGATGTTCCTGGAGTCGTGGGTCGTGGTCCTCACCGCGCTCGCCGTCGGAACGGCCATCGCCATCCCGCCTGCCGTGGGCTGCGCCCTGGGCTTGACGGGCCAGCCGATCCCGCACGTCCAGCCGCTGGCCTGGGGCGGCATCGTGGTCTTCGTGGCCCTGCTGGGGTGGCTGTCGATCAGCCTGCCGACCCGCTCGGCGCTGCGGAGCCGCCCCATCGACGCGGTGTACGCGGGCGAGTGACCGCCCGCGGCTCCAGCAGTTCGCGGGCGGACGTCGCCGTCCCACCGCGGGAGGCGTCGTAGGCGTCGTCTCCCCGTGCAGCGGGCGGCGTGGCCGGTGGTCGCACCGGCCACGCCGCCCGCTGCGGCCCGGCGGGCCCGAGGCCCACCGGGCCGCTGGGCACGGCCTCGCCGGGCATTGGCGGGAGCGCGCCGAGGCCCGCGCCGCGCGCGAACGGAGCGCGCCGAGGCCCTCTCCGGCACGCGGCAGTCCCGCGCCCTCGTCCCTGGCCCTCCTGAGATCGGGCTCTGCTGAGATCGGCTCCGCCGAGACCGGGCTCCGCCGAGACCGCGGACCCTAGTCCACCTCGACCACGGCCTCCGCGAACTGGGACTTGTACAGCCGCGCGTACGCGCCGTCCGCGGCCAGCAGGGCCTCGTGTCCGCCCTGCTCCACGATGGAGCCGTTCTCCATCACCAGAATGACGTCCGCGCCCCTGATGGTGGAGAGGCGGTGGGCGATCACGAAGCTGGTCCGGTCCGAGGCGAGGTGCTCCATCGCGCGCTGGATCAGCACCTCGGTGCGGGTGTCGACGGAACTGGTCGCCTCGTCCAGTACCAGGATGACCGGATCAGAGAGGAAGGCGCGGGCGATGGTGATGAGCTGCTTCTCACCTGCGCTCACCGTCGAACCCTCGTCGTCGAGCACCGTGTCGTAGCCGTCCGGCAGCGTGCGGATGAACCGGTCGGCGTGCGCGGCGCGCGCGGCCTCCTCCACCTGGGCGCGCGTCGCCCCCTGGGCGCCGTAGGCGATGTTCTCCGCGATGGTGCCGCCGAACAACCAGGTGTCCTGGAGCACCATGCCGATCCCCGCGCGCAACTCCTCGCGGGACATCGCCGCGATGTCGGTGCCGTCCAGCAGGATGCGGCCCGAGCGGACCTCGTAGAACCGCAGCAACAGGTTGACCAGCGTCGTCTTGCCCGCGCCCGTGGGGCCGACGATCGCCACCGTCTGGCCGGGCTCGACCGCCAGGGACAGGTCCTCGATCAGCGGCTTGTCCTCGGTGTAGCGGAACGAGACCCGCTCCAGCTCCACCCGGCCCCGCAGCCGGTCGGGCCGCTGGGCGTGGGCCTCGTCGGGCTCGGCGGACTGCTCCTCGGCGTCGAGCAGTTCGAAGACCCGCTCGGCCGAGGCCACCCCCGACTGGATGAGGTTCGCCATGGAGGCGACCTGGGTGAGCGGCTGGCTGAACTGCCGCGAGTACTGCACGAACGCCTGCACGTCGCCGATCGACAGCGCGCCGGACGCCACCCGCAGCCCGCCGACGACCGCCACCAGCACGTAGTTGAGGTTCCCGACGAACATCATCGCCGGCTGCATGATGCCGCTGATGAACTGCGCCATGAACCCGGCCTTGTACAGCTGCTCGTTCTGCTCGGCGAAGACGGTGGCCGACTCCCGCTGCCGCCCGTAGACCTTCACCAGCGAGTGGCCCGTGTACATCTCCTCGATGTGCGCGTTCAGCGCGCCCGTGGACTTCCACTGGTCGACGAACTGCGGCTGCGCGCGCTTGCCCACGCGCGTGGCGACCAGCGCCGAGAGCGGCACGGTCACCAGCGCGACCAGCGCCAGCAGCGGCGAGATCCAGAACATCACGCCGAGCACACCGACGATCGTCAGCAGCGAGTTGACGATCTGGCCCATCGTCTGCTGGAGCGTCTGCCCCAGGTTGTCGATGTCGTTGGTGACCCGGGAGAGCACCTCGCCGCGCGACTGCTTGTCCAGGTAGGACAGCGGCAGCCGGGACAGCTTCGCCTCGACCTGCTCACGCATCCTGAAGACCGTCCGGCTGATGGCCCGCACCGAGATCCGCGTGCCCCACAGCATCAGCAGCCCGGCGGCCACGTAGACGGCGGCAGCCGTCAGCAGCACGCCGCCCACGGCACCGAAGTCGACGCCGTGGCCCGGGGTGAAGTCCATGCCGGAGAGCATGTCGGCGGCCCCGCCGTCCCCGCGCTCGCGCAGCCCGTCGAGCGCCTGCTCCTTGGTGAGCCCCTCGGGCAGCTTGCCGCCGATGAAGCCGCCGAAGACGAGGTCGGTGGCGTGCCCGAGGATCTTCGGGCCGATCACGTTCAGGGCGACGCTGGCGACGACGAGAGCCAGCATCAGCAACAGCCTGCCGCGCTCGGGGCGGAACTGGCCGAGCAGCCGTTTGCCGGACCCCTTGAAATCCATCGACCGCCGGGGCGGTGCTCCGCCCATTCCGGGACCACTCATCAGGCGGCCTCACTTTCGGTCAGCTGGGACAGCACGATCTCCCGGTAGGTCTCGTTGCTCTCCATCAGCGCGTCGTGCCGTCCCGCGCCCACCACGCGCCCCTCGTCCAGGACGAGGATGCGGTCGGCGTCCCGGATCGTCGCCACCCGCTGGGCGACGATCACCACCGTCGCCTCGGCGGTCTCCCTCTCCAGCGCGGACCGCAGCGCCGCGTCGGTGGCGTAGTCCAGCGCCGAGAAGGAGTCGTCGAACAGGTAGATCTCGGGGCGGTGCACCAGTACCCGCGTGATCGCCAGCCGCTGCCGCTGCCCGCCGGAGACGTTGCTGCCGCCCTGCGCGATCTCCGCCTCCAGGCCGCCCTCCATCCGCTCGACGAAGTCCCTGGCCTGTGCGACCTCGAGCGCGTGCCACAGCTCCTCGTCACTGGCGTCGGGGCGGCCGTAGCGCAGATTGGAGGCGACCGTGCCGGAGAACAGGTAGGGACGCTGCGGCACGAGCCCGACGGTCGAGGCCAGCAGGTCGGGGTCGAGGGTGCGCACGTCCTCCCCGTCGACGAGGACCTGGCCCTGGGTGGCGTCGAACAGCCGCGGGATCAGCCCCAGCAGGGACGACTTGCCGCTGCCCGTGGAGCCGATGACGGCCGTCACCTCGCCGGGACGCGCCACCAGGTCGACGCCCTGGAGCACGGGAGCCTCCGCGCCCGGGAACCCGAACCCGGCGCCCCGCAGCTCCAGATGGCCGTGCCGGCGCAGTTGGCGCACAGGTGCCGAGGGCGCCACGACGCTGGACTCGGTGTCGAGCACTTCCTGGATGCGCTCGGCGCACACCTCGGCGCGCGGCACCATCATGAACATGAAGGTGGCCATCATCACCGACATCACGATCTGCATCAGGTAGGAGAGGAACGCGGTCAGCGCGCCGATCTCCATGTCCCCGTTGTCGATGCGGTGGGCGCCGAACCAGACCACGACGACACTGGAGAGGTTCACGACCGTCATCACGACGGGGAACATCAGCGCCATCAGCTGGCCGGTACGCACCTGCAGGTCGGTCAGGTCCGTGTTCGCCCCGTGAAAACGGCGCCGCTCGAAGTCGTCCTTGACGAAGGCGCGGATGACGCGCACCCCGGAGATCTGCTCGCGCAGGATCCGGTTCACCTGGTCGAGACGCTCCTGCATGGTGCGGAACAGCGGCCGCATCCGGCGCACGATCAGCGTGACGGCGACACCGAGCACGGGGACCACGCCCAGCAGCACGGAAGAGAGCGGCACGTCCTGGCCGAGCGCCATGAAGATACCGCCGAAACACATGATCGGCGCGGTGACCACCAGCGTGAACGCCATCAGCGTCACCATCTGGACCTGTAGCACGTCGTTGGTGGTACGGGTGATCAGCGACGGGGCGCCGAAGTGGCCGACCTCCCGGGCCGAGAAGGACTGCACCCGGTCGAAGACCCCCGCACGGACGTCCCGGCCGAGCGCCGCGGCGGTGCGCGCCCCGAGATAGACGGCACCTATGTTGCAGACGACCTGCACCACCGAGACCGCCAGCATCAGGCCGCCGTGCCGCAGGATGTAGCCGGTGTCGCCGACGACGACACCCTTGTCGATGACGTCCGCGTTGAGGGTGGGCAGATAGAGCGTGGCGCTCGTCTGTATGAGCTGGAGCAGGACGAGGAGCGCGATCGGCCGCTGGTAGCGGCGCAACCGGGCGCTCAGAAGGCGGATCAGCACACGGATGTCCTCGTGGTCAGTGAGGGTGGGAAGCAGAAGTGGAAGAGGGTAACTGCGTGCGGCACGTGGCCGCCTCTCCTTTTGAGTTTTTTCCACCGCAACCCCGGCCAAGTCCTGGCAAAGGGAAGGGTTACGGGGCTGCGGGGTACCGCGGGGCTGCGGCGAGACTGCGGCGGGGGCGCGCCGGAGCGGCGCCGGAGCCGCGCCGGGATTACACCGGCAGGGCGCCCGGGTACATCTCCTCGCGCACCGTGACGTACTGCTGCCGCACGGCCTGCCCGACGGCACGCTCCTCGCCCGCCTCGAACACCTGGCAGGCCGCGGCGGGCCACTGCGGCGGATAGCCCGACCCGGACAGCGCCCAGGCGGCCTGCCGCGCCGCTCCGATCGCCGCGTAGTCGGCGGGCTCGGGCACCACCACCTGAGCGTCCAGCAGCGCGGGCGCCGCCGTCCGCACTGCCTGCAGATTCGCGGCCTGTCCCAGCAGGAAGACCCGGCGCACCGAAACCCCCCGGCCGCGCAGCACCTCCAGCGCGTCGGCCAGCCCGCACAGCATGCCCTCCACGGCGGCACGCGCCAGGAACTCCGGCTTCATGCTCTCGCGCCGCAACCCGTGCAGGGAGCCCGCCGTGTACGGCAGCTGCGGAGTCCGCTCACCCTCCAGATACGGCAGCAGCACCAGCCCCGAGGAACCGGGCGTCGACTCCGAAGCCAGCTCGGACAGGCCCTCCAGATCGGTGCTCAGCATCCCGGCGGCGCCCCGCAGCACCCGGGTCGCGTTCAGCGTGCGCACCACAGGCAGATACATCCCGGTCGCGTCCGCGTACGAGGTGATGGTGCCGGTCGGGTCGCCCAGCGCCTCGTGATGGACGGCGCAGACCGAGCCGGTGGCGCCCAGCGAGATCACCGCGTCGCCCAGCCCGAGCCCGAGCCCGAACGCGGCGGCCATCGTCTGCCCCGTACCCGCGGAGATCAGCAGCCCCTCGGGTGTGTGCCCGGCCGGCTGGGAGGGACTGACGACCTCGGGGAGCCGCGCCGGACGGCCCAGCGCCAGCTCCACCAGGTCCGGCCGGTAGGACTCGGTCGCCGCCGACCAGTAGCCGGTGCCCGAGGCGTCGCCCCGGTCGGTCACCCGGCGCTCCGGGCGCCCCAGCAACTGCCAGACCAGCCAGTCGTGCGGCTGCATCACCTCGGCCACCTGGCGGGCGGCCTCCTCCTGCTCGCGCGCCAGCCAGCGCAGCTTCGAGACCGGGTGGGAGGCCTGGGGCACCGTGCCCACGGCCTGCGCCCACGCCTCGCGTCCGCCCAGCGCGTCCACCAGGTCGGCGGCTGCGGTCTGCACCCGCTGGTCGTTTCCGAGCAGGGCGGGCCCGACCGGGGCGCCCGCGTCGTCGAGCGCCACGAGGCCCTGCTGCTGTCCGGAGACGCCGATGGCCTGCACGTCGGCGAGCTGCCCGCCGCCTGCCGCCTCACCGAGTGAGAGCAGCCAGGACTGCGGATCGTCGCGCTCCCCGGGGTGCGCGGCATGGCCGTGCCGCACGATCGCGCCCGTCTCCGCGTCGCAGACGACGATGCTTGTGTACTCGGCTGAGCTGTCCAGTCCGGCGACTATCCCCATGGCCGGAATGATGCCTCATAGGTACCCGTACCGGACCCGGCCCCCCGCACCCGTGATCCATGCCTCATCCCGCCTGGCTGTCCGCCCGCCCGTACGCGCGCACTGTCGCGTAGCGTGCCGGGCCGTCCTAGCGTGAGAGCGGTCACCGTCGTGCGCAGTGCAACGCCCCCGCACCACGAGACGTCCTGAAGCCCGCACGGTGAGACAGCACCGAAGCCCGCGCCCTGAAATCCACCGCAGCCCGCGCCGCGAGACCTGAGCGCAGCCCGCACCGCGAGACCCGAGCGAAGCCCGCACCGCAGACGCCGTGAAGGGAGCCCACGTGACCCGCGCGACCGAGCCCGAACTGCCGCCGCACCCGAACGCCGGCACCGCACGCCCGCCCAACCCCCTGCGCCACCTGACCCTCGACCAGCTGCGCCGACGCACCAGCATGAAATGGCGCGCCTACGCGCCCGACGTGCTTCCCCTGTGGGTGGCCGAGATGGACGTGCCGCTGGCGGAGCCGGTCGCCGAGGCGATCACCGAGGCGGTGCGGCTGGGTGACACCGGCTACCCGGCAGGCCCGGTCTACGCTCAGGCGCTCGCCGACTTCACCCGGCGCCGCTGGGGCTGGGAGGTCCCACCGGAGCGCACGGCCCTCGTCCCTGACGTGATGCTCGGCGTCGTGGAGGTGCTCAAGCTGATCACCGGGCCCGGGGACGCCGTGGTGGTCAACTCCCCGGTCTACACGCCCTTCTACCAGTTCGTGACGCACCTGGGCCGCCGGGTGATCGAGGCCCCGCTGAACGGGGCGGGGCGGCTGGACCCCGCCGCCCTGGAGACCGCCTTCGCCCGGGCCGTCGAGGGCGGTCGCCGCGCCGCCTACCTGCTGTGCAGTCCGCACAACCCCACCGGCACGGTGCACACGGCCGACGAACTCACCGGCGTGGCCGCCCGCGCGCAGGCACACGGCGTGCGGGTGGTCGCCGACGAGATCCACGCGCCGGTGGTGCTGCCGGGCGCACACCACGTGCCCTACCTCTCGGTGCCCGGCGGCGAGCACGCGTTCAGCCTGATGTCCGCCTCCAAGGCGTGGAACCTGGCCGGGCTCAAGGCCGCGCTCGCTCTCGCGGGGAGCGAGGCCGCCGACGACCTGGCCCGCATGCCCGAAGAGGTGGGTCACGGCCCCAGCCACCTGGGAGTCCTCGCCCACGCCGCTGCCCTGCGGCACGCCACCGGCTGGCTCGACAGCCTGCTGGAGGGGCTCGACCACAACCGGCGGCTCCTCGCCGGCCTCCTGCGACGCCACCTGCCCGGCGTCGGCTACCGCCCGGCCGAGGGCACCTTCTTGGCGTGGCTCGACTGCCGCGCCCTGGGGCTGGGCGACGATCCCGCCGCCGTCTTCCTGGAGCGAGGGCGGGTGGCCCTCAATTCGGGCCCCGCCTTCGGCACCGGGGGAGCCGGGCACGTGCGGCTCAACCTGGCGACCTCGCCCGAGATCCTCGACGAGGCCGTACGCCGGATGGCCTCGGCCGTGTGAGCCCCGCGGTACGGGCTTCCAGGCCAACCGCTCCGGAGGCGACCCGTTCCGGAGGCGACCCGCTCCGGGGGCGACCCGTTCCGGGGCACACGGCGGACCCGTGACCGGTCTGTACGGCCACGGGTCCGGAGTGCTGCGCGGTGCTGCGCCGTCCTGCGGGGTGGTGCTGCGGGGTGGTGCTGTGGGGCCCGGGTCAGCAGCGCTTCGAGGAGTAGGCGAAGTTCTGCTTGCTGTCGCCGGGGGCGCGCACCACGCCGCGGGCCGCCGTGCAGTGGCGCACCGTGTCCGCGGGGTACGACCAGAAGGACGCCGCCTTGGTGCGGTTCCAGCTGCGCAGGCCCACCAGCTTGTGGGTCTTGAAGTCGTACACGGCGATGTTGGTGGACCAGTGCGGGTGCTTCTGCCGGAAGCTCTTCCACACGTACAGGTAGCCGTAGTTGCGCTTGCAGCGCGGCGAGTAGAACTGCTTCACCGACGCGATGACGTGGCCCTTGCGCTTGATGTGGCCGGTGGAGCCGATCTGGTAGGCGTCGGCGCACACGCGTGCCTGCCGGGCCGAGTCCTCGAAGGGGCTGGACTCGGGGGCGGCGTTCATGGCCGTCGCCCCGCGGTCGCCGCCAGGAGCGGGCGCCGGACCGGAACCGGCCTGGGCGGCACCGGCGGGCAGCAGGGCCAGCGCACAGGCCGCGGCTACGAGGGCGCCCTTGACGGGCGGAAGGGTACGCATGGGTCTCCTCCTCAGGGAGAGCGTGATCTTCCGGACAAAAAGGCCGGATCGGGCATCACAGTAAGATCCCACGGCGTCCACGGCCGGGATTCACCCGTCACGGCGGGTCGTACGGCCGGGGTCCGGCCCGCCAACGCGGTGCCGGACCCCGGTCATTGGCCCCCGGTTGTCCGCGCTCAGCAGCGCTTCTGCGAGAACGCCTGGTAGGCCTGCGGCGAGCCCGCCGGGCGCAGGGAGCCGACGGCGGACGTGCAGGCCTCGACCGTGTTCGCCCCCTCGGTCCAGAACTCCTGCTGCTTGGTGGCCTTCCACGCCTTGGTGGCGTGCACCGAGTCGTCGTCGTAGCTGTAGACGCCCAGGGTCACGTCGTAGGGCTCGGCGGTCTTGCGGAAGCTCTCCCACACCCACAGGTAGGCGTAGTTCTCGTCGCACTTCTTCGAGTAGAACTGTTTGACGGAGGCAAGTGTTTCCGAGCCACGCTTGATCAGCGCGCGCTCGCCGATCTGCACCGCGTCGTCGCAGACGCCCGAGGCCTTGGCCAGCTTGCTCGCCGGGTTCCCCTCGGGGGAGGGGGCCGAGGTGCGGGTCAGCTTCTGCGAAGGGCCGGTGGCCGGGCCGCTGCCCGCGTACGCCGCGCCGGCGGGCAACAGCACCAGTGCCGTGGTGGCCGCGACCAGCGCGCCCTTGGAGTAACGGGTGGAGCGCATAGTGATTTTTCCCCCTCTTTCCTGAACAACGGTCGAAGACGAGACATCCGAGGCATGTGGCCGATGCGCCGGATACCCAGTAAGACACGTTGGCCCCGCCCGGGGTTGTACGCCTCCTGCGGAGCCCGCGCGAGGAGTTGACGTCACGTCAGCCACATCCGCCCCGCCCCTCTCCCCGGCCCCGAGGCGGTGTCAGGCGGCGGCCTCCCGCAGGTCGCTGAGCACCCGTTGCCTCAGGCTCTCGGGGTCGACGCCGAGCCGGGTGAAGACTCCCAGGGAGATGTTGTCGTCGGAGCGCGACAGGCCGAGTACGACGTGCTCCACACCGATGCGCCGGTCCTTGCGCGCCAGCGCCTCGCGCAGCGCGTCTTTCAGGGCCTTCTTCGCCCGGGCGGCGAACGGAAGGTGTCGGGACAGTGCGCGGGCGCCTTCTCGGTGCCGCCCGGCCGGCCCGCGGGCGCCGGTGTCGCCGGTGCTCGCCGGATCGTCCAGCGCTCCCTGCCCGAACGACTCCTCGGCGCGTCGGCGGACCTCCTCCAGGTCGATCCCGAAGGCCCGCAGCGCCTCGGCGTCCTGTGCTCCGAGGTCGTCGCCCGCCCCGCTCACCACCCCCGCGACCGCCGCCCGGCACGAGGCGGGGGTGACGCCGAGGCGCGTGAGAGTCGCCGCACCCGGCTGCTGAGGGTGGCGCAGCACCGCGAGCAGCAGGTGCTCGGTGCCGATCCACTCGTGCCCGAGCGCTCTGGCCTCGTCCTGCGGGCGGATCACGATCTCCCGCGCCTCCTTGCTGAACCGTTCGAACATCCAACCTCACCTCTCCGTCCGCTTCGCGTGCTTCTTGTGCACCGCCTGCCTGCTGACACCCAGGGCTGCCCCGATCTCGTCCCAGGACCACCCCTGGCGCCGGGCGCCGTCGACCTGGAGCGCCTCAAGCCGCTCGGCGAGCCGCCGCAACGCGGCGACGGCCCGCAGGCCGACCGCCGGGTCGCTGTTCATGGCGTCCTGAGCGGTGTGCACCGCTTCCTGCGCTTCGGTACCTGCCATGCTGTCAACCTAAGGTGACAGTAGAGGTGTGTCAACCACTGTTGACGTCCGAGAGGGGAGTGGACCTCGCCGTACTGCCGCCCACCACGGGCAGTTGGCGCGGTCGTCTCGGCCGGTCTGCTTGCCAGGGCCGCCCGTTCGCTGCGGCCCGGCCTCCAGCGGGCGCGCGCGGCCGGTGGTTGGACGTCGCCGGCAGCGTCACCGGTCAAGGGGGTGACGAGATTTCCGGGTGGTCGGATCGGCGGGTGCTCGCCGCCCGGGCGCGGAAGGAGCGGCTTCTGGGTGCGCGAACGAGTGATGCCGAGGTTCACTCGAAGGAGGGGGCGAGGGAGCGCTCCGACTCGCCCGTGGCGCTCGCGGGCCGCCCCTGGAAAGCCGGAGCGCCCCACCCGGCGTGGACCGGGTGGGGCGCTCCGTGTGCAGGTGGCGACGGTGTTTCGTACACCTGCGCCCGTGGGGCGGGTGGGACTCGAACCCACGGCCGACGGATTATGAGTCCGCTGCTCTAACCGGCTGAGCTACCGCCCCGTAACGGCGCACCGCGCACATCTGTGCGCGCCGTCTGCCGCAGCATAACCGTTCATAGGATCTCCCGCCCGCGCCGGGGGAGATCTACGCAGGTGAGGACCCCGAACCAGGGGTGATCGGTTCCCGGTCGGTGCCAACTTCTCCGAAGCGGCCCGAAGCGGCCCGAGGTGGCCCCGAACGAGAGGGACCCGTGGGCGAGGTGACGGGGGAGAGGGAGAGGAAGGGAGGG
>NZ_JASKYT010000177.1:0-14448 GCF_041028275.1 Streptomyces sp. PU-14G | reverse complement strand
GGGCAAAAGGGTGGGGCAAGCGGGCGGAACGACTTTGTACGCCATATGCAGGGGCCGCATACGGCGTCAAGACGGTGGAGAAAACCAGCGCGCATCGGCGCACGGGGGCGCCGTCGCGGTCTCTTTCCCTCAACTTGACGTACGGACCACGGAAACGGTTGCCTCGCTCGTCCTTTCGAGTGAGCGAGGTGTCCGCCGAGTGCAGCACCGCCGCACCGAGGGGGCGACAGAGCGGGGCGGCGATGGGCGGGGCGGCAAACCCCCCGGTTCCCCGTCCGCGGTCCGCTACTCCCCGCCGCCGCGGATCGTCGTCAGCATCCCGTCCAACTCGTCCGGCTTGATCAGGACGTCCCGGGCCTTGGACCCCTCGCTGGGGCCCACCACGCCCCGCGACTCCATCAGGTCCATCAGCCGCCCGGCCTTCGCGAAACCGACCCGCAGCTTGCGCTGGAGCATCGAGGTGGAACCGAACTGAGTCGTCACGACCAGCTCCGCCGCCTGGCAGAGCAGGTCCATGTCGTCGCCGATCTCCTCGTCGATCTCCTTCTTCTTGCTCTGCCCCACCGTGACGTCGTCCCGGAAGACGGGCGCCATCTGCGCCTTGCAGTGCTCGACGACGCCGTGGATCTCCTGCTCGCTGACGTAGGCACCCTGCATGCGGGTCGGCTTGCTGGCGCCCATCGGGAGGAAGAGGCCGTCGCCCTTGCCGATCAGCTTCTCGGCGCCCGCCTGGTCCAGGATGACGCGGCTGTCGGCCAGGGAGGAGGTGGAGAAGCCGAGGCGCGAGGGCACGTTCGCCTTGATCAGACCGGTGACCACGTCCACCGAGGGCCGCTGGGTGGCGAGCACCAGGTGGATGCCCGCGGCCCGCGCCAGCTGGGTGATCCGCACGATCGCGTCCTCGACGTCGCGCGGGGCCACCATCATCAGGTCCGCCAGCTCGTCGACGATCACCAGCAGGTACGGATAGGGCGCCAGCTCCCGCTCGCTGCCCTCGGGCGCCGTGACCCGCCCGGCCCGCACCGCCTCGTTGAAGTCGTCGATGTGGCGGAATCCGAACGCCGCCAGGTCGTCGTAGCGCAGGTCCATCTCGCGCACGACCCACTGGAGCGCCTCGGCGGCCTTCTTCGGGTTCGTGATGATCGGCGTGATCAGGTGCGGGATGCCCTCGTAGGCGGTCAGCTCCACCCGCTTGGGGTCGACCAGCACCAACCGCACGTCCTCCGGCGTGGCCCGGACCATCACCGAGGTGATCAGACAGTTGATGCAGGACGACTTACCGGAACCCGTGGCACCCGCGACCAGGACGTGCGGCATCTTCGCCAGGTTGGCCGAGACGTAACCGCCCTCCACGTCCTTGCCGAGCCCGACCAGCAGCGGGTGGTCCTCCTCCATCGACGCGGCGGAGCGCAGCACGTCACCGAGGTTGACCATCTCGCGGTCGCTGTTGGGGATCTCGATGCCGACCGCGGACTTGCCGGGGATCGGGTTGATGATCCGCACGTCCGGGCTGGCGACGGCGTACGCGATGTTCTTGGCCAGCGCCGTGATCTTCTCGACCTTCACGCCGGGGCCCAGCTCGATCTCGTAGCGGGTGACCGTCGGACCGCGGGTGAAGCCGGTGACGGCGGCGTCGACCTTGAACTCGGTGAAGACGGTCGTCAGGGACGCCACCACCTGGTCGTTGACCTCACTGCGGGAACGCCCGGGGCCGCCCCTCTCCAGCAGGTCCAGCGACGGCAGCGAGTAGGTGATGTCCCCGGCGAGCTGGAGCTGCTCGGCACGCGTCGGAAGCTCGGTGGGTTCGGGCGGCGAGGGTGCCTTGGTCAGGTCCGGGACGGGGGTGCGCTCGGTGGACTCCTCGCCACCGCCGCCCGCGGACTCGTCCCGCGCCCCCGGCACCGTGGCCCCACCGGACGCGTCGCGGCGCCCCTTGCCGCGTGACCTGGCCACCGAGCTCGTCAGGTCGGCGACCACCGGTGAGGGCTGGATGCCGTTGACCACGGCCCCGTCCAGCGACGCGGCGGCAGCCGCCGCCACATCGACAGCGTCCAGCGTGCGTTCGGCCCCGGCCTCCGCCTCGCTGCCCGGCAACGGCTGCTGCGTGCCGGCACCTCGCTTGCCCTTGCGGGAGGCCCGACGGCGGTCGAGAGCCTCCTTCTCCGCGAGGGCCGGCTCGATCTGCTCCTTACGCATGCTGTGGGCGCGCCGGGACGGACGGGACGTCTCCTCCTCGTCCTCGACGTCGTAGTCGTAACCGGGCACCGGCTGTACGACGCCCAGCCGCACCCCGGCGGCGTGCAGCCGCTGCGGGATCGCGTTGACCGGTGTGGCCGTCACCACGAGCAAGCCGAAGACGGTGACGAGGACGAGAAGCGCCACCGCCAGCATCTCGCCGACGGTGAAGATCAGCGGCCGGGACACGGCCCAGCCGATCAGACCGCCCGCGTCCCGCAGCGCGTCGCCCCCCGCGTCTCTGCCCGGCGCCCCGCAGCCGAGGTGGACAAGCCCCAGCACTCCGAGGACCAGCGCCGAAAGCCCGATGACGATGCGACCGTTGGCCTCCGGCTTCTCCGGATGCCGGAACAGCCGTACGGCCATCCCCGCGAACAGTATCGGCACCAGCAGATCCAGGCGCCCGAAGGCGCCGGTCACCAGCATCTCCACCAGGTCGCCGACCGGGCCCTGCAGATTGGACCAGGTCCCCGCGGCCACGACCAGCGCGAAACCCAGCAGCAGCAGGGCGAGCCCGTCCTTGCGGTGTGCCGGATCCAGCGCCTTGCCGCTGCGCCCTATCCCGCGGAAGACCCCGGCGACGGCGTGCGCCAGCCCCAGCCAGCACGCCTTCAACACCTTCAGGACACCGCTGGTGGGGGACGGCGCGGCCTTCGCCTTGCCCTTGGGCGGCTTGGCCGCGGCCTTCTTCGCGGGCGCCTTCTTGGCAGGTGCCTTCTTCGCCGGGGCCGCTTTGGCTGCCTTCGGGGCAGCCTTCTTCGCGGGCGCCTTCTTGGCTGCCTTCCCTGTTCCCGACGCGCGTGAGGCCATAGGTGCGAGGTTACCTGTGCCGGGCACGGGAGGCACGGATGACCGGGGGCAACTGAGGTGCCCGCAGGTGTCGCGCCGTCAGGCGGAGCGGACAGCCTCGCCGAGCACCGTCAGTTCTGGGAGGGCACCTGGGGCGAGGGGTCGCCATCCGTGCCGGGCTCCAGGGCGTCAAGTGCCCGGCGCAGCCCGGCGAGTTTGCGCTCCAGGTGGGTGGCGGTAGCGGCTGTCGCGGCGTCAGCCGAGTCGCCCAACTGCTTGGTCAGCGCCTCGGCCTGCTCTTCGACGGCCGCGAGCCGCGCCGACAGCTCGACCAGCAGGCCTGGGGCCTCGCCGCCGTCCTCGGACGGCTCCGTCTGCCGGCCGCCGTTGCCCTCCAACTGGACCCGGAGCAACGACGCCTGCTCGCGCAACTGCACGTTCTTCATGTACAAGTCCACGAAGACGGAGACCTTCGCCCGGAGCACCCAGGGGTCGAACGGCTTGGAGATGTAGTCGACCGCGCCCGCGGCGTAGCCGCGGAAGGTGTGGTGCGGACCGTGGTTGATGGCCGTGAGGAAGATGATCGGGATGTCGCGGGTGCGCTCGCGGCGCTTGATATGCGCGGCTGTCTCGAAGCCGTCCATGCCCGGCATCTGGACATCCAGCAGAATGACCGCGAAATCGTCGGTCAACAGCGCTTTGAGCGCTTCCTCCCCTGACGATGCCCGCACCAGCGTCTGATCGAGCGCGGAGAGAATGGCCTCCAGCGCCAGCAGATTCTCCGGCCGGTCATCGACCAGGAGGATCTTGGCCTTCTGCACCATGGCCCGTCCTCCTCGCCCCGGCAGCCTCTCGGACGCCGCCCCTGGGAGCGGCTCTCTGTCGCCGCCGCCCGTCCTTGTGCCGGTCATGGTAGCCGCACCCTGCGGTCCACCACACCCTGTCACCGTGATGTCACTGTGCACGTAGCAGAAACGCCCCAGGGGACCAAAAGGTTCCCCGTTTACCGTGTCGCCACACGCTTTTGACCACAGTGAGTCAGCACGTGGTCCTCAGCGACACGGTGCCACATTCACCCGCCGTTGATCCACCGCCGCATGACGGACAGCAGGTGATCGGTGTCCACCGGCTTGGTGACGTAGTCCGAGGCGCCCGACTCGATGCTCTTCTCCCGGTCGCCCTTCATCGCCTTGGCGGTCAGCGCGATGATGGGCAGCCCCGCGAACTGCGGCATCTTGCGGATCGCCGCCGTCGTGGCGTAGCCGTCCATCTCCGGCATCATGATGTCCATCAGCACCACGGCCGCGTCGTCGTGCTGCTCGAGCACCTCGATGCCCTCACGGCCGTTCTCCGCGTAGAGCACCTGCAGGCCGTGCTGCTCCAGCACGCTGGTCAGCGCGAAGACGTTGCGGATGTCGTCGTCGACGATCAGGACCTTGCGGCCCGCCAGGTCGCTCACGCCCCCCGCGCCCGCGGCCGGCGCCTCCTGGCCCTCCTGGGGAGCCGCCTGGGCCCCGCCGGACGGCTCCACTGCCTGCTCGGTCTCGTCCACCGCGCCGCCCTGCTGCTCAGCGGGTGCCCGGCCCGCGACCGCGCCGCCCGACGACTGCGGCGCGGCCGGCTGGGCCTCCGGCGGCAGTTCGGGCTGCGCCTGCCCGCTCGCGTCCCGCAGCCTGCGCCGGTCCGCCAGCGTGTGCGCGGCCTCCTCGGCCGTCAACTGCGGGCCGCCCGGCACCTGCCAGGACCCGGGCTCCTCACCGCCGCCTGCGGGCTCGCCGGGGGCGCCGGAGGCGGTGCCCGCCCCCAGCTCGGGCAGGGCCGTGGTGGCCGCGCCGCCGGCCGGAAGCTGCGCGTACCCCTGCGGCGGCAGCTCGCTCGGGTGCAGCGGCAGGTACAGCGTGAACGTCGAGCCGCGGCCCGGCTCGCTCGCCGCGAAGATCTCACCGCCGAGCAGCCGGGCGATCTCCCGGCTGATGGACAGCCCGAGCCCCGTGCCGCCGTACTTGCGGGACGTGGTGCCGTCCGCCTGCTTGAACGCCTCGAAGATGACCCGCATCTTGCTCTGCGCGATACCGATACCGGTGTCGGTGACCGAGAAGGCGACCAGCTCCGCGTCCGGGTCCCGCAGCGAACCGTTCTCCAGCATCAGCTCGCGGATCGCGTCCGGCACGTCGGAGCGGGCCGAACGGATCACCAGCTCGACGGCGCCGCTGTCGGTGAACTTCACCGCGTTGGACAGCAGGTTGCGCAGCACCTGCAGCAGCCGCTGCTCGTCGGTGTGGAGGGTGGCCGGGAGTTCGGGCGAGACGCTCACCGAGAAGTCCAGGCCCTTCTCGACCGTCAGGGGACGGAAGGTGGCCTCCACGTAGTCCACCAGCTGCACCAGGGCGATCCGCGTCGGACTGACGTCCATCCTGCCCGCCTCGACCTTCGACAGGTCGAGGATGTCGTTGATCAGCTGGAGCAGGTCGGAACCCGCGCCGTGGATCGTCTCGGCGAACTCGACCTGCTTGGGCGTCAGGTTGCTCTCCGCGTTGTCCGCCAGCAGCTTGGCCAGGATCAGCAGCGAGTTGAGCGGGGTGCGCAGCTCGTGCGACATGTTGGCCATGAACTCCGACTTGTAGCGCATCGAGACGGACAGCTGCTCCGCACGCTCCTCCAGAACCTGCCGCGCCTCCTCGATCTCCCGGTTCTTGATCTCGATGTCGCTGTTGGTCTGGGCGAGCTGCTCGGCCTTCTCCTCCAGCGCCGCGTTCGACTCCTGGAGCGCCTTCTGCCGGTTCTCCAGCTCCGCCGAGCGGTCCCGCAGCTGCGAGGTCAGCTCCTGCGACTGCTCCAGCAGCCGCTCGGTGCGCATGTTGACGCTGATGGTGTTGACGCTGGTCGCGATCATCTCCGCGATCTGGTTCAGGAAGTCCTTGTGGATCTGCCCGAACGGCTGGAAGGACGCCAGCTCGATCACGCCGAGCACCGTCCCCTCGAAGATGACCGGGAGCACCACCAGGTGCGCGGGCGGTGCCTCGCCGAGACCCGAGGAGATCTTCAGGTACCCGGACGGGACGTTGCCCATCTCGATGGTGCGCTTCTCCTCGGCGGCCGTCCCGATCAGGGACTCGCCCGGCAGGAAGGAGGTGGGCATGGTGTCCGTCGAGTAGCCGTAGCTGCCCAGCATCCGCAGCTCGTACGAGCCGTTCTCGCCCGGCCCCGCGCCCACGCCCCCGGCGCCCTCGGGCGTGCCCTGGGGAAGGGCGACGAAGAAGGCGCCGTGCTGCGCCGAGACGACCGGCGTCAGCTCGCTCATGATGAGCCCGGCGACGTCACGCAGGTCGCGGCGGCCCTGCATCAGGCCGGAGATCCGCGCCAGGTTGCCCTTGAGCCAGTCCTGCTCCTGGTTGGTCTGCGTGGTGTCGCGCAGGTTGGCGATCATCGTGTTGATGTAGCCCTGGAGTTCCAGGATCTCGCCGGCCGCGTCGACGTCGATGCGCACGTTGTGGTCGCCCCGGGTCACCGCGGTGGCCACGTCGGCGATCGCCCGCACCTGACGGGTGAGGTTGGCCGCCATCTCGTTGACGGAGTCCGTCAGGTCCTTCCAGGTGCCCGCCACCCCCGGCACCCGCGCCTGGCCGCCCAACTGGCCCTCGGTACCCACCTCACGGGCCACCTGGGTGACCTGCTCGGCGAACGTGGAGAGCTGGTCGACCATCGTGTTGATGGTCGTCTTGAGCTGGAGGATCTCCCCGTTCGCCTCGATGTCGATCTTCTTGGTCAGATCGCCCTTGGCGATGGCGGTCGTCACCATCGCGATCTGCCGCACCTGTCCGGTCAGGTTGGACGCCATGGAGTTCACCGACTCCGTCAGGTCCTTCCACGTACCGGCCACGCCCTGGACGCGTGCCTGGCCGCCCAGCACACCGTCCGTGCCGACCTCGCGGGCGACCCTGGTGACCTGTTCGGCGAACGAGGACAGCGTGGTGACCATCGTGTTGACCGTGTCCGCGAGCTGCGCGACCTCGCCGCTGGCCTCCACGGTCACCTTCTTGGTCAGGTCGCCGCCCGCGACCGCCGTGGCGACCTGCGAGATGTTGCGCACCTGATTGGTGAGGTTGTTGGCCATGATGTTGACGTTGTCGGTCAGGTCCTTCCAGATCCCCGACACGTCACGCACCCGCGCCTGACCGCCCAACTGGCCCTCGGTGCCCACCTCACGGGCCACCCGCGTGACCTGCTCGGCGAACGAGGAGAGCGTGTCCACCATGGTGTTGACCGTGGTCACCAGGGCCAGCACCTCGCCCTTGGCATCCACGGTGATCTTCTTCGACAGGTCGCCCTGCGCGACCGCCGTGGTGACCTCGGCGATGTTGCGCACCTGACTGGTCAGGTTGTTCGCCATGAAGTTCACCGACTGCGTGAGGTCCTTCCAGGTGCCCGAGACACCCTTGACCTCCGCCTGGCCGCCCAGAATGCCCTCTGTGCCCACCTCACGGGCCACGCGGGTGACCTCCTCGGCGAACGAGGAGAGCTGGTCGACCATCGTGTTCAGCGTCGTCTTCAGCTCCAGGATCTCGCCCCGGGCGTCCACCTCGATCTTCTGCGACAGGTCACCGCGGGCCACCGCCGTGGCCACCTGCGAGATGTTGCGCACCTGGCCGGTCAGGTTCCCCGCCATGCCGTTGACGGAGTCCGTCAGGTCACGCCAGACACCGGCCACCCCCGGCACCTGCGCCTGACCGCCCAGCCGGCCCTCCGTACCCACCTCCCGGGCCACCCTGGTGACCTGGTCGGCGAAGGCGGACAGCTGGTCGACCATCGTGTTGATGGTGTTCTTCAGCTCCAGGATCTCGCCCCGGGCGTCCACCTCGATCTTCTGCGACAGGTCACCGCGGGCCACCGCCGTCGTCACCTGCGCGATCTGCCGCACCTGTGAGGTGAGGTTGTTCGCCATGAAGTTGACGGAGTTCGTCAGGTCCTTCCACGTACCCGAGACGCCGTCCACCCGGGCCTGGCCGCCCAGCCGGCCCTCCGTGCCCACGTCCCTGGCCATCCGGGTGACCTGCTCGGCGAAGGACGAGAGCTGGTCGACCATCGTGTTGACGGTGTTCTTCAGCTCCTGCATCTCGCCGGAGACGTCCACGGTGACCTTCTGCGACAGGTCGCCGTTGGCCACCGCCGTCGTCACCTGCGCGATGTTGCGCACCTGGCCCGTCAGGTTGCGGAACGCCGTGTTGACCGAGTCCGTCAGGTCCTTCCAGGTGCCTGCCGCGCCCGGCACGGCCGCCTGACCGCCCAGCGTTCCCTCGACGCCGACCTCACGCGCCACCCGCGTCACCTCGGCGCCGAACGCGGAGAGCTGGTCGACCATCGTGTTGACGGTGTTCTTCAGCTCCAGCATCTCGCCCGCGACGTCCACGGTGACCTTCTGCGACAGGTCGCCGTTGGCCACCGCCGTCGTCACCTGCGCGATGTCCCGCACCTGCGCCGTCAGGTTGCGGAACGCCGTGTTGACCGAGTCCGTCAGGTCCTTCCAGATCCCCGCGGCGCCCGGCACGGCCGCCTGCCCCCCGAGCACCCCGTCGGTGCCCACCTCGCTGGCCGCCCGCGTCACCTCGTCCGCGAGCGTGCGCAGCGTGTCCGTCATCGCGTTGATCGTCTCGGCGAGCTGCGCCACCTCACCGCGGGCGTTCACGGTGATCTTCTGCGACAGGTCGCCGTTCGCGACCGCCGTCGTCACCTGGGCGATCTCGCGCACCTGGGAGGTGAGGTTGCCCGCCATCAGGTTGACGGAGTCCGTCAGGTCCTTCCACACGCCGGCCACGCCCTGCACCCGCGCCTGACCGCCCAGCTCCCCCTCGACGCCCACCTCGCGGGCGACCCGGTTGACCTCGGACTGGAAGGAGGAGAGCTGGTCCACCATCGTGTTGACGGTGTTCTTCAGCTCCAGCATCTCCCCTTCGACATGCACGGTCACCTTGCGTGACAGATCGCCCTTCGCGACCGCCGTGGTCACCAGCGCGATGTCCCGCACCTGCGCCGTCAGCCGCGACGCCATGGTGTTGACCGAGTCCGTCAGGTCCTTCCACGAGCCGGACATCCCGCGCACCCGCGCCTGACCGCCCAGCTTCCCCTCGGTGCCCACCTCGCGGGCGACCCGCGTCACCTCGTCCGTGAACGCCGAGAGCTGGTCCACCAGGCCGTTGACCGTACGGCCGACCCGCAGGAACTCGCCGCGCAGCGGATGCCCGCCGCCCTCGGAGCCGCGCGAGCGCAGGTCCATGCGCTGTTCCAGGTCACCGTCCGCGACCGCCGTCAGCACCCTGCCGACCTCGGAGACGGGCCACACCAGGTCGTCCACCAGCGCGTTCGCCGCGTCGATCGCCGACGCCCAGGAGCCCTCGCAGGCACCGGTCTGCAGCCGCTCTGTGAGTTTCCCCTCACGTCCCACCACGCGCCGCACCCGTGACAGCTCACCCGTCAGATGCAGGTTCTGGTCCGCGACCTCGTTGAAGACAGCGGAGATCTCGGCCATCGGCCCCTCGCCCGTGACGGTGAGCCGGCGACGGAAATTGCCGTCCCGCATGGCCGTGAGCGCGCCAAGCAGCCGGTTCAGTGCGGCGGCGTCGACCTCGACCGTTCCGCTCCTCCGGGACCGTCCGCCCTTCGCGCGCGTGTTGCCGCTACGCGCGGTTGCGCCAGACTCCACTGCCCCTCCTGCGGGTCGACCGTCCTTGCCCGGGCCGTTGTACTCCGAGCCTTCCCAGTGTTTCACCCTGTCCGAACCCGGCGATAACAGTTCGGCAGCATGGCATACCGCACGTCGTCGCGGGCCGCCCGGGGAAAACACCCGCATCCGGCAGCCACGCGCCAGGGATACGTAAGTAACCTGGCACCCGGCTGTCCGTTCACCCCCGTACCGGCGGGTGCTCCGCCGGGTCCGCCGGGTAGGGGACGTGAAGCAGGGGGCAGCGGTGTGAGTACGACGGGCGACGGAGGGGCGCTGCGGTGACGCAGGAACAAAGCGCCGAGCGGGCGGGCTCTCCCACGGGGGTCCCGCCGGGGGCCGGTGGCTCACAGGGCAGCCCGAGGGAAGATGCGAGCACCGTCGCGGCCCTGGCCGCGCAGCGCACACCAGTGCGCCTGGCCGACAGGACGTCCATGGGGAGACCAGTGATCACCGCGCGAGCCGCCGCCACCTTCGAACCGGTCGGCCGCTCCGTCGCCACCGCCCGCGGCTTCGTGCGCGACACCCTCCAGGGGTGGGGTCTGGGCGACATCGTCGACGACGCCGTCGTCCTGACCAGCGAGCTGGTCACCAACGCCGTGGTGCACGCCGGTACGGCCGCCGAGGTGCTGTGCCTGCGGGACGAGGACGGCGTACGCGTCGAGGTCGTCGACCGCTATCCCGAGCGCGAGCTGCCGCTCCAGGAAACCCACCCGCAGCCCGCGGGACCCGACCGTGAAGGGGGCCGCGGGCTGCTCCTGTGCGCCGCCCTCGCCACCCGCTGGGGAGTCGACTACACGGCCTCCGACAAGCGCGTCTGGTTCCGCCTCGATCTGCCCGAGCGCCCGGTCGGCACCCGCACCGCAGGACCCGCGCTGCCCGACACCGCACTCCCGGTCACCGACACCCGCGTCCGCGTCGCCGTGATCCAGGTGGACCGCAGCGGCTCCATCAGCTCCTGGAACGAGGACGCCACCGACCTGTTCGACTACCCCGCCGAGCAGGTCGTCGGCAAACCGCTCACCGACTTCGCCGCCTGGCCCCACACCCCCGGCACCGGGACGGGCATCGCCGAAGCCCTGCGCCTCTCCCGCTGGGAGGGCTCCTACGGCATGCGCGGCTCCGACGGCAGGACCGTCCCCGTCTACGCCTCCCACCTGCGCGTACGAGACAGCGACGGCGAGCCCTCCACCGTCTGCCTGCTGGTCCGCGAGCAGGAACGCGCCATCCTCCAGTCCCCGCCCCGCCTGCCCGCACACGACAGCACCGGCACCGCCCAGGACTCCCAGGAGCAGTCCTCCGCAGACCCGTTCGAGGTCTTCATCGGCTCCCCCGCCCCCGACGACCTCGACGGGCTCCTGCAACGCACCGTGGAGCGCGCCCGCGACATGCTCGACGGCGACGCCGCCTACCTCCTGCTGGCCACCGACGACGAGACGGAGCTGGAGGTCCGCGCCTCCACAGGGCTGCCCTCGGCGCGCCAGCGCTTCGCCCGCGTGCCCGTGGAGACCGGCAGTGGCCGCTACGGATCGGCCCGGATGCCCTCCGTCCACGAGGACCTGACCGTCGTCCCCGGCGCCGCTCCCCTCCTCGACGGCACCGGCATGCGCTCGGTGGTCACCGTCCCCCTCAAGGTCGAGGGCCGGCTCACCGGCTCCCTCGGAGTCGCCACCGAGGGAGCGGGACGTTACACCAACGAGGAGGCGCTGCGCCTCCAGTTCGCCGCCGACCGCATCGCGCTCGCCGTCGAACGCGCCCGCCTCACCGAGCTGGAGCGGCTGCGCCGCGGCTCGCTCTCCTTCCTCGTCGAGGCGTCCGACCTGCTGGCCGGCACCCTCGACCGCGACCAGACCCTCGCCCTCATGGCGCAGATGACGGTGCCCACCCTGGCCACCTGGTGCGCCGTCTACACCGTCGCCGACCAGGGCTCGGAGCCCAAGCTCTCCTACGTCCTGCACGAGGACGAGGACCGCATCGACAACCTCAAGGCGCTGCTCGCCAAGGTGGAGCCGCCCGAGCCCGTGCCCACCCCGGGCGCCCGCGTGTGGACCGCGCCGTCCGAGGCCGCGCACTCCGCCGCGCTGCGCACCTCCCTGCGCAACGTCACACTCAGCGGCGAGGACCAGCACCTGTCCTCCGGCACCACCCTCGCGACGGCCGCGGCCGTCGGCGGAGAGACCGTCATCCTGCCCCTGGTGGCACGCAACCGCGTCATCGGCATGCTGACCCTCGGCAAACCGACCGACGAGCGCTTCCGCCAGGAGATCCTGGAGCTGGCCGAGGACCTCTCCCGCAGGGCCGCCCTCGCCCTGGACAACGCCCGCCTCTACTCCGAGCGCACGGCCATCAGCCAGTCGCTCCAGCGCAGCCTCCTGCCACCCGAACTGCCCGAGGTGGAAGGCGGTATCGAACGCGAGGTCATCTATCGAGCGGCCGGCGAGGGCAACGAGGTCGGCGGCGACTTCTACGACCTGTTCGAGATCGCGGACGGCACCTACGGCTTCGCCATCGGCGACGTCTGCGGCACAGGCCCCGAGGCCGCGGCCGTCACCGGGCTGGCCCGGCACGCGCTGCGCCTGTTGGCCCGCGAGGGCCTCGGCGGCCCCATGGTGCTGCAGCGCCTCAACGCCGCCATTCTCGAGGAGGGCGCGCGCAGCCGCTTCCTCACGCTCCTGTACGGCGAAATGCGTCCCCAGGAGGACGGCAGCGCACAACTGAAGGTCGTGTGCGCGGGACATCCCCTGCCGCTGCGACTGCGCCAGGACGGCACCGTCGAGCCGGCCGCCGACCCGCAGCCCCTCCTGGGCGTCATCGAAGACCTGGAACTGTACGAGCAGACCGTCACGCTCGACCCCGGCGACGTCCTGCTGTGCGTCACGGACGGCGTCACCGAACGCCGCGAGGGCACCCGCATGCTCGGTGATGACGGCCTGGCCGATGTGCTCGCCACCTGCACGGGCCTGAACGCGGGAGCCGTCGCGGCGCGCATCATGCGCGCGGTGGAACGCTTCGCGAGCGACGCGCCCTCGGACGACATGGCCATCCTGGCCATGCGGGTCCCGGAGTAAGCCGCCCCGGCGTCGCAGCCGCAGCAGACAAGACGAAGGCCCCCGTCTCCCGACGGGGGCCTTCACACTGCTTACGGAGAGCCCCAAAACGGAATCGAACCGTTGACCTTCTCCTTACCATGGAGACGCTCTGCCGACTGAGCTATTGGGGCGCGGTCAGCGGTGAAGATCTTACCCCATGCGCGGCTTCGCCCTCGACCGGCTGACGTCCGTCGCGGGCCGTCACGAAGTGCGCGTGGACCGCCGCGAAGTGCGCGCGGACCGCCGCGAAGTGCGCGTGGACCGCCGCGAAGTGCGCGCGGGCCGCCGCGGCGTGCGTGCCGATCGCGGATCGCGGATCGCGGATCGACACGAGTAGTTCGTTCGACACGAGTAGTTCACAGCACCAGGGGAAACTCACTCCCAGCGGAGAGCGGCGTCATGACGCCCGTTCGCGCAGGAGCCCGCCGAGTGCATTGCACGCCGAGACCACCTGGTGCAGTTCGCGCTTGCTCATGGCCGAGGACAGCGGCAACGCCAGACATTCCTCCGCCGCCTGCTCGGAGACGGGCAACCGCCGTGCCACCCGCAGGCCGGGCATCCAGTGCGCGGGGGTCTTCACCGGCACGTGGCACTCCACTCCCCGCGCCCTGAGCGCCTGTGTGAACGCGTCCCGATCGGGCCGCCCGTTCCCGGGAACCCGCACCACGTACCGGGTGACGGCGTGCTCGCAACCGTCCACGATCGCGGGCGCCACCACCCCCCTGAGCCGCCGGCCGAGGTAGGTGGCGTACTGCCGCCGCCGCACCGCGTCGAGCGCGTCGGTACGTGCCATCGGCTCCCACTCGACGACGGGCACGGCACGGACCTGTGCGACGTTCCGCAGCGCGGCCATGTCCGCGCTCCGTCCGAAGAGGTGCAAGGGAACGACGGCCGCCGTCCGGGCCGTCAGCACGTCAGCCACGGACGAGGGCGCGAGGCAGTAGGTGTCGGCATCGATGTCGGCGAAGACAGGCCGGGCTCCGAGCTCGCGCACGGCCTCGGCGACCTCGGCACCGCCGAAGGACGGCACCACGACCTCGCTACCGGCCCGTACGCCCGCTGCGATCAACTGTGTTGAACCCATGCCCGGATGATGTCGGCGCAACATGAACTGCCGGTGACCGCGCACAAAAAAGTCGTGGTCCCTGAACTGACGTCCAGGGACCACGACTTCACGTATAGTTCGGCGGCGTCCTACTCTCCCACACGCTCCCGCATGCAGTACCATCGGCGCTGAAAGGCTTAGCTTCCGGGTTCGGAATGTAACCGGGCGTTTCCCTCACGCTATGACCACCGAAACACTATGAAACACAACCGGCACAACCCCAATCGTGGGGGTGCTCGGGTTGTTGTCTCAGAACCCACACAGTGGACGCGAGCCTCTATGGACAAGCCCTCGGCCTATTAGTACCGGTCACCTCCACCCATTACTGGGCTTCCAGATCCGGCCTATCAACCCCGTCATCTCCAGGGAGCCTTACCCTCTCAAAGGAGGCAGGAGTCCTCATCTCGAAGCAGGCTTCCCGCTTAGATGCTTTCAGCGGTTATCCTTCCCGAACGTAGCCAACCAGCCATGCCCTTGGCAGAACAACTGGCACACCAGAGGTCCGTCCGTCCCGG
>NZ_JASKYT010000176.1:0-15090 GCF_041028275.1 Streptomyces sp. PU-14G | reverse complement strand
GCGTCCGGCCGCCCCGACGGACACCGGCTCCCCGGCCTCCCCGGCCCGCTCTGCTCCCTCTGACCACCGCTTCGCCGGCTCCGCCTTCGTGGTCTGACCGGCCTGGTCGGCCTGCCCGGCGTGGTCGGTCTGCCCGCCGTGCATCGGCTTCTCCGCGTCGCCGGACCTCAGCACACCCAGCATGGTCCGCAACTCGTCGAGAGCCTGGCGGCCCATGTCACCCACCAGCGCGGCGTTCCTGGAGGCCTTCTCCGGGTCCTTGAGCGCCACCGCCTGCAACGCCGCCGCGTGCACCACCATCAAACTCACCCGGTGGGCGACCACGTCGTGCATCTCGCGGGCGATCCGTGTGCGCTCCTCGTTGCGCGCCCACTCCGCGCGCTCCTCCGCACGGTCGGCCAGCAGCGACAGCTCCCGCTCCAGACCGTCGGCCCGCTCACGCAGCGACTCCACGAGCCGCCGCCGCGCCCCCACGTACAAGCCCAGCAGCACGGGCGGGGCCGTCACACCGATCGACATCAGCACGGCGGCCAGCGGAACGAACCACGCCGAAGGGTTGAAGTCCGGGTCCTGGCCGATGCTCTGCTCCAGCCGGAACGTGGTCATCGCCAGCATTCCCAGAGCGGTCATCGCAGCCAGCAGCCCGGTGATCCGCCGCGGCACCTCGGTCGCGGCCAGGGTGTAGAGACCGACCACGCAAAGAGCAGCACCCATGTCCGCGGGTATGACGGCGATGGCGACCAGGACGACGGCTATGGGCCAACGCCGCCGCAGCACCAGAGTCGCCCCCGCGACCACGCCCAGCACGACCGCCAGCCCGCCCGGAATGCCCGTCTCGCGGGCGAAACTCTGCCCCTGGAGCGCGCACTCCGCGGCGGAGGCCGCCGCGAGGCCGACATCGAGCACCGCACTCCGTGGTCGCTCCCACCACCACGGCCCGCCCCGCGCACGGTTGTCCCCCGTCTCGGTCATACCGACCAGCCTACGACCGCCGACCACCCCCTTTCCGGCCGAGCCCCGGAACACCCAGTTCCGCGCATCTGTCCGTGACCGGACGGTTTTGCAATCGAACAGGAATGAAATTCACTCGAACTCAGTAAGGGAACGTCTTTTCGCAGCGCACGGCGGAATTCCCCCGCAAGACTCACTCGTGTGACACAGACGCACGACGCGTACGAACGCCTACGCGAGCAAGTCCTCGCGCTGCGCCGCGAAGGGCTCAGCCGCCGCCAGATCCGCGACCGCCTGAAGATCCCCAACAACGACCTCCTCAACCGCCTCGTCCAGGGCGAACCCCCACCCGCCTGGACCCGTCGCCCCCACGCCAAGGACGACCTGCGGGAGCGCGCCCGCGAGCTGCGCCGCCAGGGCTGGACGTACGACCGGATCGAACTGGAGCTGGGCGTCTCGCGCAGCTCGGTCTCCCTGTGGGTGCGGGATCTGCCCAGACCCGCGCCCCGCTACACCGCGGAGGAACAGCGCGCCTTGATGCGGGCCGGGCTCTCGGAGCACCACAGAGCGCTGGACGAGCAGCGACTCAGGACGAAAGCCGCTGCCTGCGCGGAGATCGGTGAGCTGTCGGACAGAGAGCTGTTCCTGGTAGGCATCGGTCTGTACTGGGCGGAGGGCGCCAAGAGCAAGCCGTACCGCCGCTCGGAAAGCGTCAGCTTCGTCAACAGCGATCCCGGCATGATCCGTGTCTTCCTCGCGTGGCTGGATTTGCTCGGAGTGCAGAAGCAGGACCTACGGTTCCACGTCATGATTCACGAGTCCGCCGACGTCGAGAGCGCGGAGCGCTACTGGGCGGACCTGGTCGGGGTCCCCGCGGAGTCCTTCCTCAAGACAGCTCTCAAGAGGCACAACCCCAAGACGGTCCGCAAGAACGTCGGGGAGAGCTACCGGGGCTGCCTCGTGGTGCGCGTCCGACGTGGCGCTGAGCTCTACCAGCGCATCGAAGGATGGTGGGCAGGCATCTGCGCGTCGCAAACCCCGCCGACGAACCCAAGCGGGTCAGGTACGCTCTGAGCACCAATCCCCCGTGGTGTAATCAGGCAGCACCCTGAGTTTTGGTCTCAGTAGTCAAGGTTCGAATCCTTGCGGGGGAGCCCACCACGCACCACACCCGGACGCGCCCCCTCTCCCAGGCCCGACGGCGGCCATCCCCTTCCTTCGGCTGACCCCCCGGTATCCTGCGGGGCAGCACCCACCCCCGAAGCCGAAGGGCAACCCCGTGAGCGTCACTCGCCCGGCAGCCGTCGTCGTCCTCGCAGCGGGTGAGGGCACCCGCATGAAGTCGGCGACGCCGAAGGTTCTGCACGAGATCTGCGGCCGCTCCCTGGTCGGCCACGTGGTGAGCGCCGCGCGGGCGCTGGAGCCGCGTGAGCTGGTCGTGGTCGTCGGGCATGCGCGCGAGAAGGTGACGGCGCACCTGGCCGGGCTGGACGCGGATGTCCGTACGGCCGTGCAGTACGAGCAGAACGGCACCGGGCACGCGGTGCGCATGGCGCTGGCGGAGCTGGCCGACGGCGATCTGTCGGGCACGGTCCTGGTGACCTGCGGTGACACTCCGCTGTTGACGGGCGCGACGTTGCAGCAGCTGGCCGACACGCACGCAGCGGACGGCAACGCGGTCACCGTGCTGACGGCCGAGGTCCCGGACGCGACGGGGTACGGGCGCATCGTGCGGGACGCGGCGGACGGCGCGGTCACCGCGATCGTGGAGCACAAGGACGCGACGGAGGCGCAGCGGGCGCTGCGTGAGATCAACTCGGGTGTCTTCGCGTTCGACGGGCGGTTGCTGTCCGAGGCGTTGGGCAAGGTGCGGACGGACAACAGTCAGGGTGAGGAGTACCTGACGGACGTCCTCGGCATTCTGCGCGGCGAGGGGCACCGGGTGGGCGCGTCGCTGGCGGGTGACCACCGGGAGATCGTGGGGATCAACAACCGGGTGCAGTTGGCCGAGGCGCGTCGGATGCTGAACGGCCGGCTGGTGGAGGACGCCATGCTGGCGGGGGTCACGGTGATCGACCCGGCCACGACGTGGCTGGATGTGGGCGTGACGTACGAGCCGGACGCCGTGGTGCATCCGGGGACGCAGCTGCTGGGCGCCACGCATGTGGGCGCGGACAGCGAGGTGGGGCCGAACAGCCGGCTGGCCGATACCCGGGTGGGTGCGGGGGCGACGGTGAGCAACACGGTCTCCGAGGGCGCGGAGATCGGCGAGGGGGCGTCGGTCGGCCCGTACACCTATCTGCGTCCTGGTACGCGGTTGGGCCGGAAGGTGAAGGCCGGCAGTTACGTGGAGATGAAGAACGCGGTGCTGGGTGAGGGCACGAAGGTGCCGCATCTGTCGTATGTGGGTGATGCGGAGATCGGTGAGCACACCAACATCGGTGCGGCGAGCGTGTTCGTCAATTACGACGGTGAGAACAAGCACAGGACGACTGTGGGTTCTCACTGCCGGATGGGCGCCGACAACATGTATGTGGCACCTGTCACGGTCGGCGACGGTGCTTACAGTGCGGCCGGTTCGGTGATCACGAAGGATGTGCCGCCGGGTTCGCTGGCGGTGGCGCGGGGGCAGCAGCGCAACATCGAGGGCTGGGTGGCCCGTAAGCGCCCTGGTAGTGCGGCTGCGCTGGCTGCGGAGGCGGCGGTCGAGGCGGGGCGGGACGCGGCTTCGGGTGAGGGGGGCGCGGAGGCGTCCGGGGTGGCGGAGTCGGCTGGTTCGGTCCGTTCGCCGCGGGGTGCTGCCGGGCAGGTTCCGGCAGAGGAGGGTTAAGACCGGGTATCCGGTTGTATGACGTGGGGCGTACGGTTATGGGGAGCCTGATTGGCCATGCGGCCGAAAAACGACGCCGCCGCCCCCGCCAAACCGACGCCGCCGCCCCCCGCTGAGCCGTCGTGCGGCGCACCACACAGGGAGACAACAGCAGTGACCGGGATCAAGACGACCGGCGAGAAGAAACTCATGCTCTTCTCCGGCCGCGCCCACCCCGAACTCGCCGAGGAAGTCGCCAAGCAGCTCGGCATCGGCGTGGTCCCGACCAAGGCTTTCGACTTCGCGAACGGTGAGATCTACGTTCGCTTCCAGGAGTCCGCGCGCGGCGCCGACTGCTTCCTGATGCAGAGCCACACGGCCCCCATCAACAAGTGGATCGTCGAGCAGCTGATCATGATCGACGCGTTGAAGCGGGCTTCGGCGCGGAGCATCACGGTGATCGTCCCGTTCTACGGTTATGCCCGGCAGGACAAGAAGCACCGGGGCCGTGAGCCGATTTCCGCGCGCCTGATGGCGGATCTGTTCCGTACGGCCGGCGCGGACCGCATTCTGACCGTGGATCTGCACACGGACCAGATCCAGGGCTTCTTCGACGGCCCGGTCGACCACCTGTTCGCGCTGCCGTTGCTGGCGGACTACGTGGGTGCCAAGACCGACCGCAGCAAACTCACCGTGGTCTCTCCGGACGCGGGCCGGGTGCGGGTCGCCGACCGGTGGGCCGACCGGCTCGGTGCCCCGCTGGCCATCGTCCACAAGCGCCGTGACCCGGATGTGGCCAACCAGGTCACCGTGCACGAGGTCGTGGGTGATGTGGAGGGCCGGGTCTGCGTCCTCGTCGACGACATGATCGACACGGGCGGCACGATCTGCGCGGCGGCGGACGCGCTGTTCGCCAACGGTGCCGAGGACGTGATCGTCACGGCGACGCACGGCGTGCTGTCGGGTCCGGCGGCCGACCGGCTGAAGAACTCGAAGGTCAGCGAGTTCGTGTTCACGAACACGCTGCCGACCCCGGGTGAGCTGGAGCTCGACAAGATCACGGTGTTGTCGATGGCTCCGACCATCGCGCGCGCGGTGCGCGAGGTGTTCGAGGACGGTTCGGTGACCAGCCTCTTCGACGAGAACGCGTGAGCCGTCCCGCGCCGGGCCGGGACCGGGCGGTGCCGGGCAGGCCCGACGGGTCCGCGCACTGATCGATTTTTGACCGGCCTTCCTCGCCGCGTAGACTTCACGAGTCGCTCGGCGAGGGAGGCCGGTCCGTTTGTTTTCCGGGACCGGATGCTCCGTTATCGACGCGCGCTCTTCGTAGCAGGTCCGTCGGGACCGAGTGGCAACGCACTGTCCGAGTTTTTGTTGCCTACGAGGAGCGCAGCATGGCTGATGTGAATCTCACCGCCACCGTCCGCAATGAGTTCGGCAAGGGCGCCGCGCGCCGTCTGCGCCGCGAGGAGAAGATCCCCGCGGTCATCTACGGCCACGGCTCCGAGCCCGTGCACATCGCGCTGCCGAGCTACGACATGATGATGGCGCTCAAGACGCCGAACGTCCTGATCAACCTGGACATCGACGGCAAGAAGCAGCTGGTCATCCCGAAGGCCGTCCAGCGCGAGGCCATCCGCCAGTTCCTCGTCCACGTCGACCTGCTGGTCGTCAAGAAGGGCGAGAAGGTCCAGGTCGACGTGCCGATCCACATCGAGGGCGAGCTGGCCCCGGGCCAGAACCTGCTGGAGCACGTCTACAACTCGCTGCCGGTCGAGGCCGAGGCCACCCACATCCCGGAGACCATCACCGTCTCCGTCGACGGTCTGGACGTCGGCGACTCCATCCTGGCCAAGGACATCAAGCTGCCGGGCAACACCGTGCTGGCCATCGAGGGTGACGAGACCGTCATCCAGGTCCTCGGCGCCCAGGCGGAGGAGCCGGCGGCCGAGGGTGCGGAGGGCGAGGAAGGCGCGGCGGAGTCCGCGCAGGCCTCCGAGTAAGGACCCTGGCTGTACCTGTGCTGTGCGCGGGCGCCGGGCGGGCTGTACACGGCTCTGTCCGGCGCCCGCGCCGCACAGGGCACCGTGCGGCGCGGGCGCCGCGCTCTTCCTGCCCCGCACGCTGAGCGCCCCGACCGGCGCGCGCCTGACCGGATCGACCGAAGGACCACGCACATGGCGGCCACCACCGACCCCTGGCTCATCGCGGGCCTGGGCAATCCGGGTCCCGACTACGCAGGCAACCGCCACAATGTGGGTTTCATGGTCGCCGATCTGCTCGCCGGGCGGATGGGTGGCACCTTCAAGTCGGCGAAGGGGGCCCGCGCCCAGGTGCTGGAGGGGCGCGTCGGTGTCCCCGGTGTCAGCAGCACGCGCGTGATCCTGGCCAAGCCCATGTCGTACATGAACGTCTCGGGCGGCCCCACCAAGGCTCTGCTGGATTTCTACGGTGTGCCCGCCGCCCGCCTGGTCGTGGTCCACGACGAGCTGGACATCGACTACGGCGTCCTCCGTCTGAAGCTGGGTGGCGGCGACAACGGCCACAACGGTCTCAAGTCGCTCACCAAGCTGCTGGGCCGGGACTACTACCGCGTCCGGTTCGGCGTCGGCCGCCCTCCTGGCCGCATGCAGGTGGCCGACTACGTGTTGAAGAACTTCTCCTCCACGGAGCGCAAGGAGCTCGACTACTTCGTCGACCGTGCGGCGGACGCGTGCGAGGCCCTGGTGCTGGAGGGCCTGGAGAGGGCCCAGAGCACGTACAACAGCTGACGCGGCCCTCAGCCCTTGTCGCTCTGCTCGCGGCCGTTCGCGCGCAGGAGTTCCTCGATGGCCGCGAGACGCCCCTCGATGCGGTCGATGTCGGCCCGGGTGGACTGTGCGGCCTGGGGGTCGGGGACGATGAGGAAGCGGCCGTCCGGTTCGAGGCTGCCGCGTTCGACGGTGTCGATGCTGCCGCCGGTCTGCACGCGTACGGCCTGCTGGAGTTCGCCGGAGCGAAGCCCGAGCCGGCGCATCGCCCGCCGTACGACGCGGCCGTTCTCGATGACGGTGGTCGGGTCGCCTTCGAGCAGCTTGGCCGCGCGTGTGTCGGCGGCCAGCCACCGGTTCATCAGCGCGTTGACGGCCACCAGGGTGGCGGCGCCGACCACGCCGCCGAGGAGGCTGTAGTCGCTGCCGATGATGGCGTTCTGCACGACGTTGGAGAGCAGGAAGACGACGACGAAGTCGAAGGTGTTCATCGAGGCCAGTCCGCGTTTCCCGGAGAGCCGGAACAGCACGATGATGACGGCGTAGACCAGCACGGTGCGCAGGATCTTCTCGACGACGGGGATCTCGAGCGTCATCATGTCGTGCCACATGCCGGCGGCCTCCCTCTTGGTGCTCGCTTCCACAGTGGTGCCGCCGGGTCGGGGAACGCCTCTCAACGCGCGGAGGGAGCGGGAAACGGGGTGGCGGCGGCGCTCCTGTGGTGGCGGGCCGTCGGGCCGGACGGCCGAGCCGTGCGGACGGCTCCGGGCTCCGGGCCGCGGACGGCTCCCGGCTCCGGGCTGCGGACAGCTCCGGACTCCGGGCTCCGGGCTCCGGCTCCCGGCTCCCGGCTCCCGGCTCCCGGCTCCCAAGGGACGTCCCCGGTGCCGGCCGGTGAGCCGGTGCTCGTGCGCCACGTCGTGCGGACCGTGCGGGAGCCGCGTCCGCTCACCGGAGGGGCGACTTCCGATAGTGGCGCAAGCGCGTACAAGACGGTCGGTCGAGGTTGACCGGTAACCGTCAAGTAGCCAAGGATCTCCGCCATGTCTTCACGAGTCGCCCAGACGAAGATCAAGCGGAGCCGCGTGCGGCGGCTCGGTGAGAGCGCGTTCGGGATGCTGTTGCTGGCGCGGGCCGCACTGATGGCGCTGATCGCGCTGGTGCTGGTGGTGGCGGGTGTGTGGACCTCGTGGGACACCGCGTCGGTCGCCATGACGGGGGACGAGCGCGGCACCGTCACCGTCAGCACGTGCGGCGACGAGAGGTGCACCGGGACGTTCTCCCCGGCGGGCACGGGCAAGTCGTCGAAGGTGACGGTTTCGGAGTTCGTCTCCGGTGGCCGGGGCGAGACGCTGGAGGTGGCGCGGAAGCCGGGCGAGGACCACGTCGTACGGACGGGGCCCGCGGGCGTGCTGTACGCCTGGGTGCCGCTGGGCGGCTCCCTGCTGCTGGCGTCCCTCGTCATCGCGGGCGGTCTGCGGATGCGGAAGACGGCGCTGGCCACCGGGGTGTGCGGGGCGCTGGTCATGGGCGGGGCCTGGGCCCTGCTCACCTTCTGAGTCACCCACAAGAAGAAGACGAAGAAGAAGGAGGAGCAGCGCCCAGGCCCCGTCGGCCCTGCCGCGGAGGCTCAGCCGGTGTTGCGCAGGCCCGCCGCCACGCCGTTGACGGTGAGCAGCAGGGCGCGGCCCAGGGTCTCGTCCGGCTCCTGGCCCGCAGCCGCCGCCTGCCGCTGGCGGTCCAGCAGGGAGACCTGGAGGTAGGAGATCGGGTCGAGGTAGGCGTCGCGGATCTTGAGCGTCTGCTTCAGGACCGGGTTGGACTCCAGCAGCTCGCTCTCGCCTGTTATACGCAGGACTTCCTCGACGGTGAGGGCGTGTTCGGCCTCGATGGTGGCGAAGACGTGCCGCAGCTCGTCGGGGACGAGGGTCTCCACGTAGTGGCGGGCGATCCGCAGGTCCGTCTTGGCCAGGGTCATCTCGACGTTGGCCAGGAAGTTGCGGAAGAAGTGCCAGTAGGTGTGGGCCTCTTCGAGCACGCTGTCGAGTCCGGCTTCGCGGGCGGCCTTGAGGCCGGTGCCGACGCCGAACCAGCCGGGGACGATCTGCCGCGACTGGGTCCAGCCGAACACCCACGGGATGGCGCGCAGCCCGTCGAGCCCGGCGCCGGTGTCGGGGCGGCGGGAGGGGCGGGAGCCGAGGTGGAGTTCGGCGAGCTGGTCGACGGGGGTGGAGGCGAAGAAGTACGCGGGCAGGTCGGGGTCCTCGACCAGCTTCCGGTACGCGTGGTGGGCGGCGTCGGAGACGGTGTCCATGGCCGCGTCCCAGCGGGCGAGCGCCTCGTCGGACTGGCGGGGCGCGGTGTGCAGCGCCGAGGCCTGGAGGGTGGCGGAGACGGTCAGCTCCAGGTTCTCCCGGGCGAGGGAGGGCACCAGGTACTTGTCGGAGATGACCTCGCCCTGCTCGGTGACCTTGATCTCGCCTTCCAGGGTGCCCCAGGGCTGGGCGAGGATCGCGTCGTGGGTAGGACCGCCGCCGCGGCCGACGGTGCCGCCGCGGCCGTGGAAGAGGCGCAGCCGCACGCCGTGCCGGTGGGCGACGTCGCGCAGCCGGCGCTGGGCGCGGTGGATCTCCCACTGGCTGGTGGTGATGCCGCCGAACTTGGAGGAGTCGCTGTAGCCGAGCATGACCTCCTGGAGGTCGCCGCGGAGGGAGACCAGCTTGCGGTAGGAGGGGTCGGAGAGCATCGCGTCGAGGAGCTCGTCGGCGATCTTGAGCTCGTCGGTGGTCTCCAGCAGCGGGACGATGCCGATCTTGGCCCAGCCGCCGTGCAGGTCGATCAGTCCGGCCTCGCGGGCGAGGACGGCGGCGGCGAACACGTCGTCGGCGCCCGCGCACATCGACAGGATGTACGACTCGATGACCTCGGGCCCGAAGGTGTCCAGGGCCTTGCGCACGGTCTCGAAGACGCCGAGGGTCCTGGCGCCCTCCGCGTCCAGCGGTGCGGGGCTCGGGGAGAGCGGGCGGCGGGAGCGCAGCTCCTTGGCGAGCAGGCGCTGGCGGTAGTCGCGCGGCATGTCCGCGTACCGCCACGACTCCTCGCCGAGCCGGTCGAAGAGCTGACCGAGGGCGTGGTGGTGGGCCTCGGCGTGCTCGCGGACGTCCATCGTGGCGAGTTGGAGGCCGAAGGCGGCCAGGGTGCGCAGGGCGCGCTCCAGGCGGCCGTCGGCGACCAGGCCGCCGCGGTGTTCGCGCAGCGAGTCCTGGACGAGTTCCAGGTCGTCGAGGAGTTCGCCGGTGCCCAGGTAGTCCCAGCCGGGCGTGTGGGGCAACTTCTCGGCCAGCCGCGTGCGGGTGTTGAGGAGCTTCTGGCGGATGCAGGTGGCCTTGAGCCGGTAGGGCTCCTCCGCGTTGAGCCGCTTGTAGCGGGGGCTGATCTCCGGCAGCCGCGCCAGGTCGGCCTCCAGGGAGTCCAGCAGGGGCTGGGTGGCGCCGCAGTTGCGGATGGAGTTGGACAGGGCGCCGCGCAGCTCGTCGACGTGGCTCAGGGCGTCGGTGATGCCGTGTTCGTGCTGGAGGATCAGCACGTCCCAGGTGACCTGGGGGGTGACGTTGGGGTTGCCGTCGCGGTCGCCGCCGATCCAGGTGCCGAACGTCAGCGGGCGGGTGCCGGACGGCAGCGGGGCGCCTGCCCGCTCCAGCTCGGCGGCCAGGTCCTCCAGCACGTCGCCGACGGCGCCGCGGTGCAGCTCGTCCAGGTAGTAGATGGCGTTGCGGGCCTCATCCGCCGGTTCGGGGCGGGCGACGCGCAGCTCGTCGGTCTGCCAGATCAGGTCGACGTTCTCGGCCAGCCGCAGGTCGCTGCGGCGCCGCTCGGCCCCGCCGATGGCGTTGTCGGACTCCTCCAGCAGCTCCGCGATCTTGCGCAGCTTGGTGAGGACCGAGCGGCGGGCCGCCTCGGTGGGGTGCGCGGTGAAGACGGGGCGTACCGACAGGTTGCGCGCGGTGTCCGCCAGGTGCGCGGGGTCGGCGTCCTTGAGCATGTCGGCGGTGCGGGCCAGCATGCCGCCGTCTCCGGCGCGGCGGGCCCGCAGCTCGCGGCCGCGGTGCACCTGCTCGGTGACGTTGGCCAGGTGGAAGTAGGTGGAGAAGGCGCGGACCAGCTTGGTGGCGGTCTCGATGTCGGTCTCGCCCAGGAGCGCGGCGGCGGCCTCACCGTCGCTGCGGGTGAGGGCGCGGACGCGTTCGACCAGGTCGAGGAGTTCCGCGCCCTCCTGGCGGACGAGGGTCTCGCCCAGCAGGTCGCCGAGCCTGCGGATGTCGGCGCGCAGGGCGGAGGTGGCCTCGACGGCGTCGGCGCCCTCGCCGTGGCCACCGCCGAGGGTGTCCACACCGAAGGTGTCGTCGAGCGGGGCGGGGTCACTCGATCCGGGCGCGTTCCGCGAGGGGGTCGAGGCGGGTGGATTGGTGTCGGCGCTGCTCACAGGTGCTGCTCCCTTGGGGGGTTCTCGTCCCTTGCGGGGTGGCTTCGGGCAGGTGGCGGACCGCGCTGTCCGACGGCACAAGGATAGGTCGGCCCCAGCGTGGTACAGCACCTCTGTCCGAGGCGTGGGCACCGCGCGGCGTGATCGTGCCCGGTGCGCACCCCTCTTGTCCCGTGTCCTACGGCTGCCATACTTACGACGCCGTAGGTTACGGAACCGTAGCCAAGCCGAGGTCCAATGAGGGACATCTATGACGACTAGTCCGGACGTGCTCGACAGTTCGCCGGAGGCCGCCCCCGCCGCCGGCACGGCCGCGGGAGCCGAGGCCGGCGCCTCCCCCGCCCCGGCTCCCTCCGCGACGCTGGGCGGTGAGCAGCGCCGCTCGGTGGAGCAGATCGCGCTGCTCGCCTTCATCACCGTTCCGTTCATCGCGCTGGTGGCGGCCGTGCCGCTGGCCTGGGGATGGGGGGTGAGCTGGCTGGATCTGGGGCTGCTGGTCGCGATGTACTTCATCGGCTGCCACGGCATCACGATCGGCTTCCACCGGTACTTCACCCACGGCTCGTTCAAGGCCAAGCGGCCACTGCGCATCGCGCTGGCCATCATGGGCTCCCTGGCCGTCGAGGGCCCGCTGGTGCGCTGGGTCGCCGACCACCGCAAGCACCACAAGTTCTCCGACGCCGAGGGCGACCCGCACTCACCCTGGCGCTACGGCGAGACGATCCCCGCGCTGATGAAGGGCCTGTGGTGGGCCCACATGGCGTGGATGTTCGACGAGGAGCAGACGCCGCAGCACAAGTACGCGCCCGACCTGATCAAGGACCCGGCACTGCGTGCCATCTCCCGCCAGTTCGTGCTGTGGACGGCGGTCTCGCTGCTCGTCCCGCCGCTGGTGGGCGGCCTGGCCACCTGGTCGTGGCAGGGCGCGCTGACGGCCTTCTTCTGGGGCTCGCTGGTCCGCGTGGCGCTGCTCCACCACGTCACCTGGTCGATCAACTCCATCTGCCACGCGGTGGGCAAGCGCCCCTTCAAGTCGCGGGACCGCTCGGGCAACGTGTGGTGGCTGGCGGTGCTCTCCTGCGGCGAGTCCTGGCACAACCTGCACCACGCCGACCCGACCTGCGCGCGGCACGGCGTCGAGCGCGGGCAGATCGACTCCAGCGCCCGTCTCATCCGCTGGTTCGAGAAGGCCGGCTGGGCGTACGACGTGCGCTGGCCCAGGCGCGAGCGTCTGGAGACCAAGCGGAACAAGGACGGATCGCCCCGCCGCAGGGCCGGCGCGGGCGGCGCGGGCGAGGCGGCCTCGTCCGACTCCCGGGGTGCGGCCTCGTCCGACTCCCGGCGTGAGGAGCGGGTGGCCGGGGCGGCATGATGCTGTGCTGACCCAGGGGCCCGGCCCCTGGGTCCCCAGGCCAGCCCCTGGGACCCCACACAGCCACACGACAGGGAAGGCCCACCCCGTGCCGACCGACGAGACGCCGCAGCCGTTCGGCGACGCGCCGCATCCGTACACCGGAGCGACACCGGCACCCGACGGTGCGAGGCCGCCGGCGCACCTCGGTGCGCTGTCCGGGCCGAGCATCCCCGACGGCACGAAGGGGGGAAAGATAGACAAGGGGGGCAGGGGGGACAAGGCAGTCAGGGGTGCCAAGCCTCCCAAGCGCGCCCGCCGCCGGATGACGGGCAAGGAGCGCCGCGAACAGCTTCTGGACATCGGCCGCACCCTCTTCGCCGAACGCGGTTTCGAAGGCACCTCGGTCGAGGAGATCGCCCACAAGGCCGGGGTGTCCAAGCCCGTCGTCTACGAGCACTTCGGCGGCAAGGAGGGCCTCTACGCCGTCGTCGTCGACCGCGAGATGCGGCGGCTGCTGGACATGGTGACCGGAGCGCTCACCGGCGGGCACCCCCGCGAGCTGCTCGAACAGGCCGCTTTCGCCCTGCTCGACTACATCGACCACTACACCGACGGGTTCCGCATCCTGGTGCGCGACTCCCCGCTGCCGCAGTCCACCGGCACTTTCGCCTCCCTCATCTCCGACATCGCCACCCAGGTCGAGGACATCCTCGGCCGCGAGTTCAAGTCGCGCGGTTTCGACGCGAAACTCTCCCCGCTGTACGCGCAGGCCCTCGTTGGCATGGTCGCCCTGACGGGACAGTGGTGGCTCAACGTCCGCAAACCGAAGAAGTCCGAGGTCGCCGCCCACCTGGTCAACCTCGCCTGGCACGGGCTGGACGGTCTGGAACAGAAACCGCGGCTGATAGGGCACCGGCGGTCGTAACCGGCCGCCGGTGCCCTGCCCGCCCGCCGCGCCGGGCAGGGCGGCGGGTGGGCGATGCCGCGTCCTCTCACTCCGCCTCGTGCACCACCCGCCCGTCCACCACGGTCATCCGCACGGGCACGTCCACGAGTTCCGCCGCGGGGACGGTCAGCGGATCGGCGGCGAAGGCGGCCAGGTCCGCGCGGTGGCCGACACGCACACGCCCCGCGTACGCGGCCTCGCCCGCGACCCGCGCGGGGGCGACCGTCATGGCGTGCAGCGCCTCGGCCGCGGTGAGCGCCTGCTCGGGGCGGACGGGGACGCGCCCTGGCTCGTGCGGCGGGCGCCGCAGCCGGGCGGCGGCCAGCACCTCCCGCGCGTCGAAGTGCGCGATGGGCCAGTCGGAGCCCAGGACGAGCGGCGTCCCGGCGTGCAGCAGATCCGCGCAGCGGAAGGCACGGTCGGCGCGCATGTGACCGAGCCTGGTCGACCAGTTGTCCGTGTGGTCCGCGAGGGTGTACTGCGCGTGGCTGGGCTGCATGGAGGCGGCGACGCCCGAGCCCGCGAACTTCTCCACCAGCGCGTCGGAGGCCGTCTCGATGTGCTCGACGCGGTGCAGGGCCCCGCCCGTGGCCGCTCCCAGCGGGGCGAGGCAGCTCAGTGCGTAGTCGACCGCCGCGTCCCCGATCGCGTGCGTCGCGGTGGGCACGCCCGCCCGCGCGAGCGCGGCCACCGCCTGCGCGTACCTGTGGGGCGGCAGCCAGAACGAGCGCGTCGACTCCCCGTGGCAGTCCGGCTCGTGCAGCCAGGCGGTCCCGTTGTCGATGGTGCCGTCCATGAACAGCTTGACCCCGTCGACCTTCCACAGGCGGCCACCGGTGCCCTGCAGGGCGACGAGTTCGCGCAGCCCCTCCTCCCCCGTGCCCGGCTGGCACCAAGGCGCGCAACGCAGCCGCACGGTCACGCCGCCTTCAGGGTCCCGTTCCTCCAGCGCGCGCAGGGCGGCGAGGCTGCCGTCGTGCAGGTCCATGGCGTGGCCGCCGGTCAGCCCGGTGGCGTTCATCCGCGCCATCAGCGCGCGCAGCCCCGCGGCCAGTTCACCGGCGTCCGGAGCGGGCGCGGCCTTCTCGACGAGTGCCTTGGCCGGCTCCTCCCGCAGCTCACCCGTGGGGCGCCCCGCCGCGTCGCAGACGACCTGGGCCGTGCTGTCGGTGAAGGCGACGGGGCCGGTCACCCCGGCGAGTTCGAGAGCGCGCGAGGAGGCCAGCGCCGCGTGCCCGTCGAAGAGGGTGAGCAGCGCCGGGGCACCGTCCAGCACCTCGTCGATCAGCCGACGGTGCGGCGCCCTGCCGCCCAGCGCGTTGGGGTCGAGACCGAACCCGACGATCCAACCCTCGCGCCCTTTGCCGCGGCCCGCGCGGCGTTCCCCCGCCAAGGCCGCGCGCACCGCCTCGGGCGTACGGCAGCCCGACAGGTCCACCCCCTGGGTCATCGCGATCCCGCTGACGGGGTGGATGTGCCCGTCCGTCAGCCCCGGCACGACGACCATGCCCGCCCCGTCCACCACCCGGGTACGCCCGTCGCACTCCGCCCGCACCTGAGCGTCGTCACCGACCGCGGTGAGGACACCGTCCCGCACCGCAACCGCCGTCGCACGCGGCGCGGCGGAGTCGAAGGTGTGGACAGTGGCGTTGAGAACGGCGAGGTCGGCGAAGTGACGTGACACGGGTGGCTCCTTGTCCGACCGGCGGGGCGCGGCGCCGCGCCCYGCCGGTGCGGTGTGGTTCTGGTCGGGTCGGGCGGGTCGCCCCCGCCGGTCGGACAAGGAGCCACCCGTGT